>JAIDUY010000161.1 GCA_029059965.1 Muribaculaceae bacterium | reverse complement strand
CTGCGCGGGGAAGAAGGAGGGGCCGTCGGCGTCGTCACCGTCGGGAGGGAGTTTCAGGACGGCCTGGTTGATGTCGACATTGGAGGTGTAGATGAAGGAGCCGTCGTAGTGCTCGCCCTGCTGGAGGCAGATGTCGGTTCCGATGTGAATCTGAGCCTGCCAGGTGTCGGTGGTGGCTTCGGGGAGGGTTACGCTGAAGGTCTCGCCGTCGAAGGAGTGCGAGGGGTCGGGGAGCTGGGCCCATCCGGGAGCGTAGAAGAAGGAGTTGATCTGCTTCTTGGCGGTGAGCCAGAGGTTGTGCTCGAAGTCGTAGTTGAAGCCGCCGAAGCCGCTCATCATGGTCTTGTCGACGTGGAATCCGAGTTCGAGGGAGCCCTGCGAGACGCCGTTGGCGTTGCCGACCTTGGCTTCGACGCTGTAGTCGCCGGCCTTGCGGTAGTAGCGTGTCATGCTCGGGGATGCCGAGTAGCTCTTGCCGTCGATAATCCACACGGGGTAGGAGTTGGTGCCGGTGTAGGTGAAGGTGACGTTATTGGTCTCGTTGTCGACAGTGATGTGGAAGTTGTCGGCATAGTCGGTCACCAGAGGGAGATTGGCGGTGTCCACTTCGAGGACCTTGTCCTCGGTGCAGGCCGTGAGTCCGGCGAAGGCCAGAACTCCGAGGGCGATGCTAATATATTTGTTCATGGGAGATTCGGATTAATAGGGGTTCTGGGTGAGTGTTCCCTGGGCCTTGTCGATTTCGCTCTGCGGGATGGGCAGGTGCTTCTTGTTGGGAGTCCAGGAGTTGGTGCGGTAGCCGTAGCTGTCGGGTACGAGCACTGTTGCGGCCTTGCCTGTGCGGATGAGGTCCCAGTAGCGCTTGCCTTCGCCTACGAACTCGAGGTGACGTTCCTCGATGATGTTGTCGAGGGTGGGTTCGAGCTGGGTCTGGAGCCCTGCGCGGCTGCGAACTTCATTGAGGTAGCCCTTTGCCTCGGCCTGGCTGCCACCGGTGGCAATCAGGAGCTCGGCTGCGTTGAGCAGAGCCTCGGAGTAGCGGTAGATGCGCCAGTTGTTGTTGTAGTTGAGCTCGGGCGAAGCCTTCTGGCCGGCATTGCCGTCGGCCTGTGCGGCGTACTTCTCGAGGAAGAGGCCGAAGTCCTGATAGCGGCGGTTGTACTCGACGCCGGTAGCACCGGCATTCCAGCAAGTTGCGTCACGACGGGTGTCGTTGGCGGCGTAGCGCTCGTAGGTCTCGAGGCGGAGGGGGCAGAAACCCCAGCCGGTGTTGTGGCCTTCGGCACCGCTGGGCCAGTTGTTGGGGCTGATGAGGGTGGGGAGGACAGTGCCGCCGGCATTCATGGGAGCGCCCCAGTCGCGGGTAGCGTTCTCGGAGATGTAGTTGATTTCCCAGATGGATTCCTGGCACCATTCGCCTGTCACCTTGAAGATTTCGGTATAGTCGGGGTGGAGGCTGTACTCGGAGGAAGCGATGATTTCCTTCATGTAGCGCAGGGCGGTCGCATAGCGGGTGGCATCGTTCTGGTACATCACGATTTCGGCATAGAGCATGTAGGCCATGGCGGTGGTTACGCGGCCTGCGGTTTCGGCGGGTTCGCGGAAGTTGAAGGCGTTGAGCGCCAGGGCTTCCTCGATGTCGGTCACCATGTGGTCATAGAGCTCGTCGGCTGTAATCTGCTCGGCGATGTAGGGATAGGTGAGGTTACGTTCGTAGTAGGGAACGTTGCCGTAGAATTTCCAGAGCCAGTTGGCATAGAATGCGCGGAGCACCTTTACCTGAGCGGTCCAGGAGTCGAGCTGAGTCTGCGAAGCGCCTTCGATGCCGCGCTCGATGGATTCGAGGACGTCGTTGCAGCGCTTGATGCCGCTGAAAGCCTCGACCCAGATGGATGTGATTACGCGCAGGGGGGTTGCGGAGTAATTGGCCATCAGGTGCCAGTTGGCGTTGTCGTTGGCGTCGGAGCCGCCTACCCAGAAGTCGTCAGCCATGATGTCGCCCATGAGGGTGTAGGGGGCATATTCGCCGCAAGCCCAGTCGGTCCACTGCAGGGGGTCGTAGGCGGCGATGACAGACTCCTCGACGTGCTCGGGAGTGGAGAAGTATTCGTCGGAGGGAGTCTGTGTGGGAGACTCTACTTCGAGCCAGCTGTCGGAGCAGGCGCCCATTGCCAGGGCAGCGACGCCAATACCGAGTATATATAATTTTTTCATCGTTGTTTCAGTGATGTATTAGACGTGGTTTAGAATGCGAGGTTGCAGCCAACGGTCCAGACGCGGGCCTGAGGATAGACACCGTAGTCGATACCGAGCGAGGTGCCGCCGGAGGAGATTTCGGGGTCGAAACCGTGGTACTTGGTCCATGTCTTCAGGTTCTCGGCCGATACGAATACGCGGAACTTGGAGATGCTGACGCGGCGGGTGAGGTTCTCGGGGAGGGTGTAGCCGAGCTGGATGTTCTTGAGGCGGAAGTAGCTGCCGTCGTGAACGAGGAGGTCGGAGCTCTGCCAGTTGTAGCCGTCGCCCTGTACGTAGCGGGGCATGGAGTTGGTGGAGCCTTCGCCGGTCCAGCGGTTGAGCATGTAGTCGGGGAGGTTGGACGAGAGGGCGTCGGTGCGTCGGGTGGCGTCGAAGATGTCGTTGCCGGCTACGCCCTGGAAGAAGATGTAGAAGTCGAAGCCTCGCCAGGTGGCGGTGAGGTTGAGACCGTAAGTCCAGTCGGGCATGCCCTTACCGATTTTGGTGCGGTCGTCTTCGGTGATGGCGCCGTCGCCGTTGACATCCTTGAAGCGGACGTCGCCGGGCACGAGGCTTGTGCCGTAGCGGCCGTTATATTCGGCAGCCTCGGCGGGGTTCTGGATGATGCCGTCGGTCACGTAGCCATAGAAGTAGGGGAAGGGCATTCCGTTCTCGGCGCGGGTGATTGTGCCGGTGCCCTGGAAGCTGTCGAGGTTGGCCCATCCCTGTTCGTTGCCGTAGGAGATGAGTTTGTTGTGCAGGTAGGATGCGTTGGCGCCCACGCGGATGCTGAGGTCGCCGAAGTTCTGGCGGTAGCCGAAGTCCATTTCGACACCGGAGTTGCGCATCTTGCCGACGTTGCCCACGGGGATGGCCTCGCCTACGTACTGGGGCAGGGAGAGGGTCATCAGCATGCCGTTGGTGTTCTTGATGAAGTAGTCGACGCTGAATGTGAACTTGTTGCTGAGGAAGCCGAGGTCAAGGCCGATGTCGGTCTGTTCGGATTCTTCCCACTTGAGATCGGGGTTGGGGAGCTGTGTGGGCTTGGTGCCGATGACAACGTGGCCGTCCTGGCCGAAGATGTAGTTGTTGCCGTTGGCGGCGAGGGCGATGTACTGGAAGTCGCCGATGTTCTCGTTACCGTTCTTACCCCAGGATGCGCGGAGCTTGGCGTTGTTGAGCCAGTGGCTCTGGCCGCGCATGAAGGGCTCGTTCATGATGTTCCAGCCTGCGGATACGGAGGGGAAGGTAGCCCAGTGGTTGTTGGCACCGAAGCGGCTGGAGCCGTCGCGGCGGAGGGTTGCCTGAATCATGTAGCGCTCGGCGAAGTTGTAGCTTACGCGGCCGAAGTAGGAAGCGAGTTTGTTCTTCACGCTGGGAGCTGCGCCGCCGTCGCGGTCGCCGTCGGCTGCTTGGCCTGTGGAGGCGTCGACGAAGGGACGGCTGTAGTCGACGATGTGGTTACGCGAAGCGTAGACGTAGGAACCGCTGCTCTGCTTGGCGGAGGTACCGAGGATGATGCTGAAGGAGTGGTCGCCGATGGTCTTGTCGTAGGAGAGGAGGTTTTCGAGCTGCCATACGAGGCCTTCGTTCTTCTGGGAGTATGCGCGGGAGAAGGTCTGGCCCTGTCCGTCGCGGAGGTAGTAGATGGGAGTGTAGCCGTCATTGCCCCAGAAGGAGAGGTCGGCGCCGTAGCTGATGCGGTACTTGATGTTGTCCCAGATCTGGAGTTCGCCGATGAAGTTGCCGACGAACTTGTGGCTGTGGCCCTTGTCGCCGGGAAGGCTCATGTTGGCGATGGGGTTGTTCATTTCCTGGAAGTTGCCGAATGCGGTGGGCACCATGACGAGGCGTCCGTCGGGACCGTACATGGGCACGTAGTCAGCCTGGCCTGCGAGGTAGGCGAGCTGCGAAGCCTCTTCGGCGCTGCCCTTCTCGAGGTAGGGGCTCAGAATCGGGCTCATGGACAGAGCGGAGCCGAGGGGCGAACCCCATGTGGAGTTGACTTCGATGCTCTTGCTCTTGATGCGGGCGTAGGAGATGTTGGTGTTGACGGTGAGCTTGTTGAGGAAGCTGCGGTTGCGGCTTTCGTCGAATACGGTGATGCCGACGTTGCTGCGCAGAGTCAGACGCTGGTAGTTGGAACGGTCGAAGTTACCGCCTACGATACCGTCCTGGGTGTAGTAGCCCAGCGAGAGGAAGTAGTTGACGGTCTGCGAGCCACCGGTGAGGCTGACCTGATGATTCATCACGGGGGCGTTGTCGTTGAAGACTTCGTCCTGCCAGTCGGTGCCGACGCCGTAGGAGGCGGGATCGGCGTAGAGGGGAGCCTGGCCGGAGTTGAGGCGGCCTTCGTTGATCATCATGGCATATTCGGAAGCATTGAGCACACCGCGTTTCTTGGCCTTGGTCTGCCAGCCGTAGCTGAAGTCGTAGCTCAGGCGTGCGCGGCCTTCCTTGCCCTGACGGGTGGTGACGAGGATAACGCCGTTGGCTGCACGGGCACCGTAGACAGCGCCGGAGGCTGCGTCCTTGAGTACTTCGATGCTCTCGATGTCATTGGGGTTGAGGTAGTCCAGACCGCCTTCGATGGGCATGCCGTCGACAATGTAGAGGGGGTCGGAGTTGTTGATGGTACCGATACCGCGTACACGCACGCGGGCTGCGGCGCCGGGCTGGCCGGACGAGGAGGTCACGCTGACGCCGGAAGCAAGACCCTTGAGGGCGTTGTCCATGCGCAGGGGCGCGGTACTCTCGATGTCGGAACCGCTGACTTTGGAGATGGCGGCGGTGACGACGCTCTTCTTCTGCACGCCGTAGCCGACTACCACGACTTCGGAGAGCAGGTTGTTGTCTTCTTCAAGAATAATGTTCATGTTGGCTGCGGCGCGCTCGCTGCGTGTCACATAGCCGACATAGGAGAATGTGAGGGTGGCGCCGTCGGCCACGCGAATCTGGAACTTGCCGTCGATGTCGGTAGTGGCTCCGTTGTTCTTTCCGTTCTCGGTGACAGATACGCCAATCAGGGGTTCACCGGCAGAGTCGGTGACTACACCGTTGACCAGCATCTGCGCAAAGGCCGACGATGTGCCCAGCAACAGTACTGCCAGTAAAACCGCTAAGGATTTTGCTTGGATTCTAAGGTTTGTCATTACTTTAATTATAGGTATTAGTTTATGGTTTATGGCACAAAGTTAAATGGTCTTAACGGGAGCACAATGCTCTGGTAACAGACACAAGTAAACTGCACAGAAATTCACAACCCTGTAAATCAGGCATTTCTGCATTTATTTGGTAATAAATCGGTAAGCCCGAAGTATAAATTTTTGAAAGTCCGGCAGGCTCAGAAAATGGCTTTTCCGAGGCTGCGGACGCGGGCGGCGAACTCCTCGCGGGGCACGCGCGCCTTGTTGCGGATACGCAGGCGGGTGTTGTAGACGGTCTGGACGGAGCAGTGCAGGAAGTTCGAAATCTTGACGCTGTCGTTGAGGCCCAGACGCACCAGGGCGTAGATGCGCAACTCGGTGTTGAGCAGTTCGCCTTTCTTGAGGCGTATCTCTTCCTCGGGGCGCAGGAGGCTGTTGAAGTCGGCTATGAATTCGGGGTAAATCTGAAGGAAGATGCGGTCGAAATTGGCATAGAGTTCCTTGAGCTCGCTGTGGCTTAGCTCGGGGCTCTTGGTGAGTTCGCGGACTTCGTCGAATCGGCCGGCCATAATCATGCGGTTGATTTTCTTGCGGAACTCGTCGAGCTTGTCCACATTGTCCGAACAGATGGCAAAGATATCGGCGATATATTTTTCCTTGGCGTCGTTCACCCGGGCGAGCTCGCGCGCGTCCTCTTTTACCGAGGCATAAAGCGCCGTCAGACTTTCGTTGGCGGCGTGGAGCTGCTCGCGTGCGGCATGCAGTTCGGACACGCGCATGTTGAGGGCCTCGTTGGCCTGGTCGAGCTGCATGCCTCGACGACGTATGCGCCTCAGCTGCGCCACGATGACGGTGAAGGCCGCCGTGAGAAGAAGCAGAATTACGATGAGAACGGCGAAATAGGCGTCAAGGCGCTTTGCCTGAGCAGCGTTGCGCTCCTCGTAGGCTTCGGAGATGTGGTATTGCAGATCGGCGAGGCGGGCAATGCGCACACGGCTCTTGTAGTCGCTGGCGCATCTTATTGCATATGAAATGTATGTGTTGGCGTGATCGAGGTCGCCCGCGGCATACGTGAAAGCCGCCACGTCCTCGAGCGAGGCTATCTCGCGCACCGAGGCCCTGACATCGGCAATGGCGGAGAGGATGAGGTACTTGAGGCGGTTTTCGTCGTCGGATAGCTTGTCGTAGAGCGCCGACATCATCCACGCGTTGCGGGCGTCGTTGCGGCTGTCGTAGGCCGCGCCTGCCATCACGGTCTCGAGGCGCGGGATGAACTCGCGGGCTCCCTCCTGAGTGCGCAGTGCCCGCCATCCGGAAATCCAGTAGTACTCGGGGTCGGTCGAAGGCAAGGAGGAGCACAAAGCCTCCAGAAGCTCGTCGGTGGTCGATGTATATGGCATCATGTCGTTGCGGGCATCGACGTACTGGTCGACATGCGTCTGCACGAAGAGGTTCGTCTCGCAATAATTAAGGTACATGCGCGGGGAGAGCTGCTCGGGGTCGATGCGTTGAATCGTTTCATTGGCCTGCTGGAAGAGGCCTGTCGCCGAGAGGATATATGCGCGGCTCAGGAGGGCGTCGTCCATCCAGTGCCGTCTGCCGAGCGAGTCGGCGATGACGATGGCCCGGGCCGAATATGCGAGGGCGGAGTCAGAGTCGTATGCGGAATATGAATGGTAGAGGTCGCGATAGAGCCAGTAGCGCTCCTCAAGGTCTGTCACGACCGAAGCCCGCGCCTTTATCCGTGCGAGCGAAGCCTCCTTGGAGGCGACGAACTCGTCGGAACGCGCCAGAACGGCGTCGAGCGAGTCAAGAAGAAGCATATTGGCACGGCTGATGCCTGCGGAAGATGCCGACAGTACTATGGCCAGAAGGCCGACAAGAACCGCTGTCAGTTTTTTCATGGGCTGTTGTAGGTGTTTAGCTGCTGCAAAGTTACGAAATTCCATTGCACTACGACATCCCGATTTAATTAAATTTTAATCTTTTTTCATGCTATAATTGTTAACTTTGCAGGCCCGAAGGCGGAATTACGCCCGGGCGGAATACGCAATCACACACATGGCTGAACATAAAAACTACAGCGGACTGAGCTCCGCACAGGTCGAACAGTCGCGCAGCGCGCATGGTGCCAACGTCCTCACTCCAGCCAGACGCAAAAGCGCCTGGAGCCGCTTCCTCGAGAAATTCAAGGACCCTCTCATCATCATTCTGCTGGTGGCGGGTGCCCTTTCGGTGGGCATAGCATGCTACGAATACTGGAGCCTCGGGCAGGGCGCGGGCGTGTTCTTCGAGCCCGCCGGCATCATCATAGCCATCCTCCTTGCCACCGGCCTCGGTTTCCTATTCGAGCTACGCGCCGAACGTGAGTTCGCCATTCTCAATCAGGTGAATGACGACGAGGCCGTACAGGTGTTCCGCAACGGAGCCGTCACCGAGGTGCCCCGCCGCGACATCGTGGTGGGCGACATCGTGGTGCTGAACACGGGGCAGGAGGTGCCCGCCGACGGCAAGCTCCTCGAAGCCACGGCACTGACCGTCGACGAGTCCACCCTCACGGGAGAGCCTCTGTGCGCCAAGAGTACAGACCCCGCCCAGTTCGACTCCGAGGCCACCTTCCCCTCCGACATGGTGCTTCGCGGCACCAAGGTGATGGAGGGTCACGGTGTGATGGAGGTCACTACCGTGGGCGACGCAACCGAGAGCGGCAAGGTCTTCGAGGCCGCGCAGATCGACAACTCGGTCAAGACGCCTCTCGATGAGCAGCTCGAACGCCTCGGCAGGCTCATTTCGCGTGCCAGCTACGTCATTGCCCTGCTCATAGTCGCAGGCAAGATTATCATGTACTTCGTCAGCCACCCCGGCTCCCCGGACTGGTTGCCCTTCCTGACCTACTGCCTGCAGACATTCATGATAGCCGTGACGCTTGTCGTCGTGGCCGTGCCCGAAGGCCTCCCTATGGCCGTCACCCTCTCGCTGGCCTACTCCATGCGCCGCATGCTGCGAACCAACAACCTTGTGCGCAAGATGCACGCCTGCGAGACCATGGGAGCCACCACGGTGATATGCACCGACAAGACAGGCACGCTCACAGAGAACAAGATGCAGGTGGCCTCAACCGACTTTTTCGGAAATCCGCCCTCCGACGTCCTCGCCGAAGGCATAGCCGTGAACTCCACCGCCGAACTCGACCGCTCAGGCGACCGCATCAAGGCCATTGGCAACCCCACCGAGGGCGCGCTGCTGCTGTGGCTCGACAAACGGGGCGAGGACTACTCCGCCCTGCGCAGCGGCGTGACGACCGTCGACGAGCTGCCTTTCTCTACCGAGCGCAAGTTCATGGCCACCGTGGTCGAGCGTCCCGACCGCACACGCATACTCTACGTCAAGGGCGCGCCCGAAATTGTATTCGGGCTGTGCAAGGTCATTCCCGACGGTCTGACCCGTCAGATGGTCGATGCGCGCCTGTTAGAGTACCAGAATCAGGGCATGCGCACGCTCGGCTTCGCCTATCAGCTTCTGCCTGAAGGCTTCGACCCCATCGTCGACAACAAAATCGCCACCGACGGTCTCGTGTTCCTCGGCTTCGCGGCTATCTCCGACCCTGTCCGTGCCGATGTGCCCGACGCTGTCCGCGAAGTTATCGACGCCGGCGTCAACGTCAAGGTCGTGACAGGCGACACGCCCGCCACAGCCCGCGAAATCGCCCGTCAGATAGGACTTTGGAACGACAGCAACGACGGCGAAGCCAACATCATCACCGGCCCTGACTTCGCCGCCCTGAGCGACGACGAACTCCGCCGCCGCATACACAACATCAAGATTATCGCCCGCGCGCGCCCGATGGACAAGAAGCGCCTCGTCGAGACCCTGCAGGAACTCGGCGATGTCGTTGCCGTCACCGGCGACGGCACCAACGATGCCCCCGCCCTCAAGGCCGCGCATGTGGGACTGTCGATGGGCGACGGCACTTCGGTAGCCAAGGAAGCCTCGGACATCACCATCGTCGACAACTCCTTCGCCAGCATAGGCCGCGCCGTCATGTGGGGTCGCTCGCTCTACCGCAACATACAGCGCTTCGTGCTTTTCCAGCTTACGGTCAACGTCGTAGCCTGCCTCATCGTTCTCTGCGGAGCATTCATGGGCACCGAGTCGCCACTGACAGTGACCCAAATGCTGTGGGTGAACCTCATCATGGACACCTTCGCGGCAATGGCACTGTCGTCGCTGCCGCCGAGCCGCAGCGTGATGGCCGAACGGCCCCGTCCGCGCACGGCCTTCATCATCACCCACTCCATGTGGCGCTCCATCATCATCATCGGACTGCTTATGTTCGGAGCCCTGAGCGGACTGCTGTGGTACTTCCACCACACCGACATCAGCGCCATGGAGCAGATAGGCCGCGTGCCCCTCGGCCCCGCCCACGACCTCACGCCCTACGAGCTGTCGGCATTCTTCACCATCTTCGTCTTCCTGCAGTTCTGGAACATGTTCAACGCCCGCGCCTATGCCACAGGCCGCTCGGCATTCCACTTCAAGGGCTGCGGCGGCTTCCTCTCCATCGCCCTGCTCATACTTTTGGGTCAGATACTTATCGTGACAATCGGAGGACGCTTCTTCAACGTTGTCCCGCTGTCGATCCGCGACTGGGCAATCATCATCGGCGGCACGTCCTCAGTGCTCATCATCGGCGAGATATGGCGCCAGGCCAAGCGCCTGTTCGGCCGCTGACAGAACTCCGCACTACCCTGCCGCGGCATCCCGACACGACCGCACCCAACCAAAACAGCGCAAGGCGCCCGAATCACCGGAGCGCCTTGCGCTGTTAACACAAGAGCCGGTTCCCCAATATTTGTTAACGCCGGGGTCGCATATCTCTGAGTGATTTTTGTCTTGTAATGTCATCGGCAAAGCCGCTTTGCTACAGCAAAGAACGAGCGTAGCCGTAGCTACGTGACTGAAGAACAAGGCAAA
>JAIDUY010000160.1 GCA_029059965.1 Muribaculaceae bacterium | reverse complement strand
ATCGACGACGTCGAGCAGGCCGGCGACATTATCGACCTTCTCAAGTACGACGAGGACACCGCCGGCGGCCTCATGGGCACCGAGATGATTGTGGTGAACGAAAACTGGTCCATGCCCGAGTGCATCAAGCAGATGCGTCTGCAGGCCGAGGATATGGACGAGATATACTATGTCTACGTCGTCGACAACGAGTACCGCCTGCGAGGCACCTTCCCCCTCAAGAAGATGCTCACACATCCCTCGGTCAGCAAAATCAAGCACGTCATGGAGCCCGACCCGGTCTGCGTCAAAGCCGACATGCCCATCGACGACGTTGCGCTCGACTTCGAGAAGTACGACCTCGTGGCCATGCCCGTGGTCGACTCCATCGGGCGCCTGCTCGGCCAGATTACCGTCGACGACGTCATGGACCAGGTCCGCGAGGCATCCGAACGCGACTATCAGCTGGCTTCGGGTATCTCGTCCGACGTCGACGCCGACGACACCGTCCTGGCGCAGACCAAGGCTCGCATCCCCTGGCTGCTCGTCGGAATCGCATCCGGACTGCTCGCCTCGGCCATCCTCGGCACCTTCGAGAGCCAGCTGCAGGCCGTCACGGCACTCGCCCTCTTCATCCCCATCATCGGCGGCACGGGCGGTAACGTGGGTGTGCAGGCATCGGCGATAGTCGTGCAGGGCCTCGCCAACGGCACCCTCGATGTCAAGAACTTCGCCAAGCAGCTCGGCAAGGAAATCCTCATCGGACTCCTCAACGCCACCATCATGTCCGTTGTCGTGATGCTCTACAACCTCATCACCATGCCGTCAGACTTCGCCGTCACCGTTTCGGTGAGCGTGTCGCTCTTCGTTGTGGTCATGTTCGCCTCCATCCTGGGCACCGTCGTGCCGCTCACCCTCGAGAAGCTGCACATCAACCCAGCCCTCGCCACAGGCCCCTTCATACAGATTTCCAACGACATCGTCGGCCTCATCATCTACGTACAGATTGCCACATTCTGTCTCGCGCATCTGTCGGCAGGCTGAAAGTGCCAAAAAGTTGAAGATTTGGTAAACTTTTTTTCACATTATTTGTCTTATTTATACAGGTGTCGCATTTTTTTCGTAAATTTGCACCCGTAGAAACGAAAACACCTCTATATAATAGGATACAATGACCGATAAAAAAGATACTATCTCTCCCGACAGCCACACCGGCAATGCGTCTTCCGCCGCGCCCGGACAGTTCCGTTCGCCGGCGCTGGCGTGGATTTCGCTTGCGCTCATGCTCCTTGCATGGGCGGCACTGCAGTGGATAGACGGCTATGTGGCCATGGGCGTGGCCGTGGCAGCCGTCGTGGCCGGCATAGCCGGCATGCCCGGACGTTCGCGCGGCGTGCGCAACATCGCCATCACAGCCGTCATCGCCTCGCTGGTGCTTCTGGTGGTGCTCGCCGCCTTCCTCATCGTCATCAAGATAGGCCTCCAGGCCTGACATATATTCCTTAATATATACGGCAATGGCCGCATCGTCGACTGCGATGCGGCCATTGCCGTATATGCGGGGCAGGGGAGTGCTCAGAGCCGGTTCCCCAATATTTGTTAACGCTGGGGCGGTCAAGCGTCGTGCAGATGTGTTCGCGCAGTGAGGGAGCA
>JAIDUY010000016.1 GCA_029059965.1 Muribaculaceae bacterium | reverse complement strand
CGTCCTCGGCCTGCCCGACCTCTACGCCACAAGCTACACCAGCTCCTTCACCCCCGGGGCGTGGAGCACCATGGACTACGGCCCCTACAACAACAACGGCTGCACACCTCCCCTCTATTCCGCTTTCGAGCGCTATGCAATGGGCTGGCTCGAACCCGTCGCCATCGACGGCCCCATGAACGCCACCCTGCCCGCCATCGACAGCAACATCGCCGGCATCATCGAGAAAGCTCCCGGCTCCAACGAATACTTCCTTTTCGAGAACCGCCAGCAGAAGGGCTGGGACACATACATCCCCGGCCACGGCATGCTCATTTGGCACGTGGACTACAACGCCACAGTGTGGACCCGCAACCAGGTCAACAACACACCCTCGCACCAGTACGTCGATATCGAGGAAGCCGATAACTCGCAGAGCGATTACTCGCGCGACGGCGACTCCTTCCCCGGCACAAGCAACGTGACAAGTTTCACCGACGACACCCGTCCCGGCATGAAGCTCTGGAACGGAACCGGCTTCAACCTCCCCATCACCGAAATTGCCGAGAACAACGGCATCATCACCTTCAAGGTGGCAGGCGGAGCCGGCGATATTGCCGCCCCCGTGCTCACTCTGGTCGAATACGACGCCGAGAGCGTTACCATCGGGTGGGACGTTACAGGAGCAGCTGCCGACAAGGACCTCATCATTTCGGTCTACAACAACGACCCCGACGCCAATGTCGAATATATCCTGAACGGCTTCAATGCAGGCCGGACAGGTTCCTATAAAATCGAAGGCCTCGAGGCCCAGACCGAATACATAGTCACCGCCTGCCTGCGCAAGGGCCTGCAGTCCTCGCCCGCATGCGAACCTCTGGCGGCATACACCGGACGTCCCACCCTCGACCGCCTCAGCGTCGAAGTTCTCGAAGCCGAGAATATCGCCGAAAAGAGCTTCGTGGCACGATGGAACACCATCGAGGAAGCCAACGACTATATCCTCACCGTCTACGAGCGCGTCTACGGCGCTCCCTTCCGCACCATCTGCGGCTTTGACCTCGGTACCGACGTACTCCCCGACGGCTGGAGCACAAGTACCCCCGCCACATACGCCAATACATCCTACTCCGGAGCCGCGATTCCCGCACTTCGTCTGGGCAAGGGCGGCGACAACGTGACAAGCCGCAATTTCGACGACGGCGTCAAGGGCGTGTCCTACTGGCACCGCGGCAACGGCACCTCCGACGAGGACTGCCTCGCAGTGATGCTCAGCGACGGCAACACCTGGACCAAATACGGCGAATATCCCATCGTCACCGCCAAGGGCGGAGCCACTGTCGACATCGACGGACTCCCCGAAGGCATCGTGGCCGTGCGCATCGACTTCATCCGCAACAGCGGCAAGGGTGCCGTAGCCATCGACGACGTCGAAGTACGCCACGGCATAACATACGAAAGTGTAGTCCTGCCCGCCTACGACGGAATCCACACCGGCGACGTCAGCAGCTATAACGTCGAAGGCCTTACTCCCGGCGCAACCTATTCCTACGCCGTAGCCGCCACCGACGGTGAGCTCGTCAGCCGCAGGTCCCGGGAGATGCCCGTCACCACCAAGCCCTCCAGCGGCATAGCCGACGCAGTCGGCAATGCCGGCATCCGCGTCGCAAGCCACGGCACGCAAATCATCGTCAGCGGCCTCGCCGCAGCCGATGCAGTCAGCATCTGCGACCTCACCGGACGCGTCCTCTCCTCCGCAAGCGCCGATGCTTACGGAAACGCTTCTCTGACAGTCCCCGCGACCGGCCTCTATCTGGTGCGCGCAGGTTCTGCCGTAGTCAAGACAATCGTCCGATAGTACAGCGTCTGCCGGAATCATGTGCGATTCCGGCAGACTTCATTTCCTCCGCGTATCCCATACGCGATTTCATTCCGAATCACTTCTTTGTGAGTTAACATAACATTATCAACATTTCCAAAGCCGAAGGCTGTCAAATGGTTTCAGCAGCCTCAGGCATTAAAAACATGAAACCGACCAGATCATTATGAAAAAAATTCTATTCTGGATTTTTTCCGCAGTGCTGGCAGTATCGGTGTCGATTCCGGCATCGGCAGGCGCACCTCAGGCCCGCAAGGCCGGTGGCGCAGAAAGTCAGGTTCTCATGCAGGCTTCCGAAAAGCCCGCTCTGAACAAGCGTCAACACACCGCTACGACACGCAAAGCTTTCAGCGCAGACAACGCACTCCGCTTTGCACGCGGCACAGCCGCACTGCGCACTTCTTCTCCTCAGCGTATCGCTGCAGAGAACGTTCAGCTTCCCAACCTTCAGGGTAGCGTGACCTTCAACGACACTTTCACCCAGGCGACTGACGCAGGTCTTTTCAAGGTTGGCAATGGCTTCACCGAGCTCATTTTCGCCGGCCCGTCCGCCAGCTATGGCGGTGTCTGCTATGACGGTCTTTATTATTGCTTCCAGTTCGTGAACTACGGCTTCTTCCAGCTGACCCTCATCGATGTCTACGACCTTGAGACAAAGACCAAACTTCACCAGCTTTCCGGCTCCCCCGACACTCTTTTCCCCTTCGGTATAACTGTCGACCCCACCACCGGCGATGTGTATGGCATCAGCTACACCGCTGACGGCGCAGGCAAGCAGTTCGGCAAGGTGACTCTCAGCGGCGACGCTGTGTCCACCCAGAAGATTGCCGACATTGAAGGCAACTGGAACTCCCTGGCCTGCGACGCCAACGGACAGCTCTATGCCATCAGCTATACCGGTACTATGCAGGGTGAGGATTTTGTGGTAAACGCATCTTACCTCAACAAAATTGATAAGGAAACGGGTGCTGTCACCCTCGTTGGCGAAACCGGCATGCTTCCCCAGTATCTTTCGTCTGCAACAATCGACTCCAAGACCAACAAGATGTACTGGAACGTCTGCGCTCCCGACGAAAGTGGTATCCTCGCCGAGGTCAACCTGACCACCGGCCAGGCCACCAAAATCTGCGACCTGGAGTACAACGACGAAATTATGGGTATGTTCGTGGCTCAGCCCGAAGCTGAGAACAACGCTCCCGCAAGCGTTACCGCACTCGCTCTCAACTTCCCCAACGGCTCTCTCAGCGGCACCGTAAGCTTCAACGATCCCACAATTCTGTTC
>JAIDUY010000159.1 GCA_029059965.1 Muribaculaceae bacterium | reverse complement strand
ACTTTATGCCATCGTCCCTATCATCGTGGTGATGCTTGCCGGCTTCATCGCCGGTAAGAAAGGGGCTTTTACGGGAGCCGACTCCAAGAAGTTCAACAAAGTCGTGCTGGACTTCGCCCTTCCGGCAGCGTTGTTCGTCTCCATCGTGCAGTCCACGCGCGAAGACCTCGCCCGCGACGCCAAGCTGACTATTGTGTCGACCTTAGGCATCATGGCCTGCTTCATGATAGTCTATTTTGTGTTCAAGTACTGTTTCAAGAAGAACACCGGCGCCGATGCCGCCGTATCGGCTCTTATCAGCGGTTCGCCGACCATTGGTTTCCTCGGCTTCGCCGTGCTTGAGCCTATCTTCGGCACCTCGCCCTCGGTGGCCCTCGTTGTGGCCATTGTCGGCATCGTGGTGAATGCCATCGGTATCCCTGTCGGCCTGTCGCTGATGAACGCCTCGCTTGCGAAGCAGAATCCGACGGCAAAGAGGGAGAGTGCATGGAAGCCCGTGCTCCACGCCCTGGCCCAGCCTGTGGCCTGGGCGCCTATTCTGGCCGTGGTCTGGGTGCTTGTCGGCATACCCTGGCCGCAAGAGCTCAGCCCCTCGTTCAACCTTATCGCGAAGGCCAATGCGTCGATGGCCGTGTTCTCGGCAGGCATCACGCTGTCGGCCATCAAGTTCAGCCTCAACTGGCAGGCCGTGTTGGGCTCCATCATGAAGATGGTGCTTATGCCGGCCATGGTGCTGGCTCTGGGACTGCTGTTCCACATGGACCCGCTGAACCTGAAGATGCTCGTCGTTGCCGCCGCTCTTCCGCCGGCTTTCTCGGGTATCATCATTGCCGACGAGTACGATACCTATGTTGCCACGGGCACTTCGTCGCTGACGCTGTCGGTCATCCTCTTCATCGGCTTCTGCCCGCTGTGGATATGGCTCACTGACGTCGCACTCAGGGCATTCTGATTATAAATTAAAGAACAGTCCCGGACGCCTTCGCGGCAGTCCGGGACTGTTCTTTACTGTATGTGTCCGCAGTGATTATTTCTTGCGGCGGGAGTCGGTGAGGTATGCAACGGGGCAGGCCACGTAGATGGTGGCGAGGGTACCGATGATTACACCGAAGAGCATTGCGAATGTGAAGCTGCGGATAGCGTCACCACCGAGGATGAAGATGCAGACAAGTACCAACAGGGTCGAGAGCGATGTCATGATTGTACGGCTCAGGGTTGTGTTGATAGATGTGTTGATGGTGGTGAAGAAGTCCTGCTTGGGATAGAGGGCGGTGTTCTCGCGGACACGGTCGAAGACAACCACGGTGTCGTTGATCTGGTAACCGATTACAGTCAGGATGGCTGCGATGAAGCTCTGGTCGACTTCCATCGCGAAGGGAAGGACGCCGTAGAAGATGCTGTAGAAGCCGATGATTGTGAATGCGGTGAAAGCGACAGCGGCGAGGGCGCCGAGCGAGAATGCGATGTTACGGAAGCGGAGCAGGATGTAGAGGAACATTGCCAGCAGGGCGATGGACACTGCCAGATATGCGTCCTTCTTCATGTCGTCGGCGACGGAGGGGCCGACTTTCTGCGAGCTCACGATGCCGTAGTTGACGTCGGAGGTCGAGAACTGCTCGGGGGTGATGCCTTCGTGGAGGTAGGGTGTGAGGGCGTCGAAGAGGATACCGGTGATTTCGTCTTCGGTACCTGCGCCTTCTTCGTTAATCTTGTAGTTGGTGGAGATGCGGACCTGGTTGGAGCTCTCGATGGTGATTACGGAAGTGGAAGCACCGGGGAAGCGCTCGGCAAGTACGCCCTGGAGTTCTTCGGTGTTGACGGGCTGCTCGAAGCGGACGATGTAGTTGCGGCCGCCGGAGAAGTCGATGCCCTGGTTGAGACCGCGAACGAAGAAGGAAGCCACGACAACTGCCACGATAACACCTACGACAGCGAAGCTGACCTTACGCTGGGCAAGGAAGTTGATCTTGCTGTTGACGAAAGCCTTGCGGCCGAGGGCGGTGGTGAAGGTGAGGTTGCTGAAGGCCTTTGTGCGGCTCATCCACATGAAGAAGAGACGGCTCAGGTAGACGGCGGTGAAGAAGGAGCAGACCAGACCGATGATGAGGGTGGTGGCGAAGCCCTTGATGGGACCGGTACCGAAGAGCAGCAGAATCACACCTGTGATAATCGAGGTGAGGTTGGAGTCGAAGATAGCGGAGAAGGCGTTGCTGTAGCCGTCGGCGAGTGCGTTGCGCACGTTCTTGCCGGCGCGGAGCTCTTCCTTGGTACGCTCGAAGATGAGCACGTTGGCGTCGACGGCCATACCGAGCGAGAGCACGATACCGGCGATACCGCTCATGGTGAGCACGGCCTGGAAGGAGGCCAGGATACCGATGGTGAAGAAGAGGTTGAAGATGAGGCAGAGGTTGGCGATGATGCCGGGGATAAATCCGTAGAAGGAAATCATGAAAATCATCAGCAGCACCAAAGCCACCACGAAGGAGATGAAGCCTGCCTTGATGGCCTGCTTGCCCAGCGAGGGACCGACAACCATGTCGGAGATGATGGTGACTTTGGCATCCATCTTACCGCTCTTGAGCACGTTGGCGAGGTCTCGGGCTTCTTCGAGGGAGAAGTCGCCGGTGATGGAGGACTGGCCGCCTTCGATTTTGTCGTTCACGTTGGGAGCGGAGTAGACCTTGTCGTCGAGGACGATGGCCACCTGATGTCCGATGTTCTGGCCGGTGATGCGGGCCCAGTTGCGGGCGCCTTCGCTGGTCATGCGCATGGACACTTCGTTACCGCGGAGGGGTTCGTAGTTGGAGGAAGCGTCGCTGACAGCCTTGCCGTCGAGTGCGGGACGGCCGCCGGTGGCCTTGAGGGCATAGAGGGCGAAGCCGTAGTTCACCTCGGCGCCGTTCTGGTCCTGACGGACGGTGGGCTTGACGGCCCAGCGCAGACGGAGGTCGGGGTTGAGCGATGTGCGGGCTGCGGGGGAGTTGATGATTTCGTTGATCTGAGCCATGGCGCGGGCGTCGGGAGCATAGCCTACGGTAGCGCCGTAGCCGGCACCCTGGTTGAGGAGGGCCATGAGGGCTGCGGTGTTGTAGGTTGTGTCGGCGGCGACAGCCTGAACCAGACGGCCGAGCTGGGGCATAACCTGGTCTGCGGTGAATGTCTCGTAGAACTCGAGGTTAGCGGAGCGCTGGAGGAGGTCACGCACGCGGCCGTGGTCCTTCACGCCGGGGAGCTCGAGCAGAATCTGGCCGTCCTTGCCCTGGAGAACCTGGATGTTGGGCGAAACGACGCCGAACTGGTCGATACGGTTGCGGAGCACGTTGGTTGCGGAGTTGTCGACGCGGTCCTTTACCTGGTTCTTGAGGGTGGAGCGCACGGCGTCGTCAGAAGCGCCCGAGGGAACGATGCCCTGGAACACGACTGCGAAGTCGGCCTGCGGTTTTGCCTGACGGTAGAGCTGGATGAAGGAGCTTACGAAGTCGTCGCTGCGGTGTTCGTTCACGGCTTCCTGAGCACCTGCGAGGGCGCGTTCGAAGACGGTGTCGGTGGCACCTGCCTTCATCGAGCGGAGCATGTCGGGCATGTCGACCTGCAGGATGACGTTCATACCGCCCTTGAGGTCGAGGCCGAGGCCCACGCCCCATTTGCGTACTTCGTTGAGAGTGTAATAGCCCATGTACACCTTGCGGTCGCCGAGGGAGTCCATGTAGTGTTTGTAGGCCTGGTTGTAGGCGTCGTCGTCGCTGTTGTTGCTTTCAACGCGTGCGTACTGCTCGGCCTGGCTCTCGTATTTGTTTGAAATGTAGGTAAACGAGAGATAGAACAGGCATACCAACACGAGGAAAACGGCAATTACGCCGGCAACGATGCTGCCTAAGTTTCCTTTGCTTTGCATGTAGTAATTATGGTTAGATTATTAATAAATTTCTCTTAGATTGGTTTCAGCGGGCAAATATAGCAAAAATTTTCCAAGTGAGCGAATTTTTTTGCTTTGCATCAGCCGCGTGCACGGTTGCGGCTGATGTCGATGGCCGCATAGAGTGCCGACCTCATGGATTCGGGGTTGGCTTTGCCCTGTGCGGCGATGTCGTAGCCGGTTCCGTGGTCGGGCGATGTGCGCACGAAGGGTAGCCCTGCGGTGAAGTTCACCCCGGCGTCCATTGCTATGGTCTTGAATGGAGCGAGGCCCTGGTCGTGGTACATGGCCAGGATGCCGTCGAAGCGTGTGTAGGCGCCGGAGCCGAAGAAGCCGTCGGCGGCGTATGGTCCGAAGGCGAGTATGCGCGAGGCATAGGCTTCTTCGATAGCGGGCGCGATTGTTTCCTGCTCTTCGCTTCCGAGGAGTCCTTTCTCGCCGGCATGGGGGTTGAGCGAGAGTACGGCGATGCGCGGGCGCTCGATGCCGAAATCGCGGCGCAGGCTGCGGTCGAGGCGCGTAATGCGGTCGACGATAAGCTCTTTGGTCAGTGCGCCGGGAACATCGCGCAGGGGCAGGTGTGTGGTGGCGAGGGCTACGCGCAGGCCGTCGGCACAGAGCATCATCAGCGCCTTGCTGTCGGCGTCGTCGGTGGCGCCGTCGGTGAGGGAGGCCTCGAGGTATTCGGTGTGGCCGGGGAAATGAAACTCGGCGCTCTGTATGGAATGCTTGTCGATGGGTGCGGTGACCAGGGCGTCGATTGTTCCGGCGCGCAGGTCGGCGACGGCGGCGTCGAGAGCGGCGAGGGCTGCCTTGCCGGCGGCCTCGGAGGGGACGCCGGGCTCGATTTTGAGGTCTTCGCCGACGACATTGATGATGTTGTAGGCTCCGTCGCGGGCGTCGTCGGCGGTGTCGATGCGCTGGAACTGGACGGGCGGTAGCTCCATGGCCTTGCGGTAGAATGCGGCGGCTTTGGCCGAGCCGTAGACTATTATGGTGCAGAGGTCTGCGATGCGGGGGTCTTCGAGCATCTTGAGTATGACCTCGTAGCCGATGCCGTTGGTATCGCCTTGAGTTATGCCGATTTTGAGTTTATCCATTGGATGTGTTGGTGTTATTGTGTTTGCCGGCGAGCATGCCGCATGCCGCCATGATGTCTTCGCCGCGGCTGGCGCGTATTGTGGCGGTAACGCCGAGCTCGTTGAGGCGGTCGCGGAAGCGCTCCATGACGTTGCGCGGCGAGGGCTGTCCGTCGAAACCTGGTATGCGGTGGAATCTTATTAGGTTCACGCGCGCGTGCGTGCCGCGCAGGAGTCGGGCGAGGGCTTGGGCGTGGCGGTCGTCGTCGTTGCGGCGGTCGAACATGGTGTACTCGAGTGACAGGCGGCGCTGGTGGGCGAAGTCGTAGCCGCGGAGCAGTTCCATGACGGAGGTCAGGGGATATGCGCCCTCGACGGGCATTATCTGTCTGCGCTCGTCGCCGAAGGGGTTGTGGACGCTGATGGCTATGTGTGCCTGTGTGCGGTCGAGGAAGGCGCGCAGGCCGTCGAGCTTGCCGATGGTGGAGACTGTGATGCGTCGCGGGCTCCACGCCAGGCCCCAGGGGGCGGTGAGTATCTCGATGGCGCGCACGACGGCGTCGGCGTTGTCGGCGGGTTCGCCCATGCCCATGAACACGATGTTGGTCAGGCTGTCGCTTTCGGGTATGGAGAGTATCTGGTTGATGATGTCGCCGGTGTCGAGATGTCCCTGGAATCCGCCGCGTCCTGTCATGCAGAAGGCGCAGTTCATGCGGCATCCTGCCTGCGATGACACGCAGAGTGTGGCGCGGTCGCGGTCGGGGATGTAGACGCTTTCGATGTCGCGTCCGGCGACGCCGGTGAATACGTACTTGACTGTTCCGTCGGTGCTTCGCGCTTCGGCGATCGGGTCGTGGCGTCCGACGGTATATTCCTCGGCCAGACGTGCGCGTGCGGTCTTGGGGAGGTCGGTCATGGCGTCGATGTCGGTGCAGCGGCGCGGATAGAGCCATGCCGCCATCTGCCGTGCCGCGAAGGGACGCAGGCCGACTGCGGCGGCAACTTCCTTGAGTTCGTCGAGGTTGAGTCCGAGGAGCTTGCGTTTCATCAGTCGAAATGTTTCGCCATTGTCTTGAATGCCCTTGCGGCGGGCACTCCGCGGTAGAGGATGCTGTAGACGGCGTCGAGGATGGGCATCGAGACTCCGTGTGCGGCGTTGATGTCGTAGATGCACTTGGTGCCGTAGTAGCCTTCGGCGGTCTGCTCCATCTCCATGCGTGCGGCTTTGACGGAATAGCCTTTGCCTATCATGGAGCCGAAGTTGTGGTTGCGCGAGAAGCGCGAGTAGGCCGTGACGAGGAGGTCGCCGAGGTAGACGGAGTCGCATATCTGGCGCGGACGCGGGCAGATGGAGTCGACGAAGCGCTCCATTTCGCGTATGGCGTTGGAGATGAGGATTGCGGCGAAGTTGTCGCCGGTCTTCATGCCGTGGGTTATGCCTGCGGCTATGGCGTAGACGTTCTTCAGGACGGCGGCGTACTCGATGCCGTCGACGTCGCTGCTTGTGATGGCGTGGGTGTGTTTGCCGACGATGACGCGGGCGAAGGCGTCGGCGCGGGCGAGGTCATCGCATCCGATGGTGAGGTAGGAGGGGCGGTCGAGAGCCACTTCCTCGGCATGGCATGGGCCGGATACGACGAGCGAGCGCTCGCGGCTGACGCCGAAAACACGCTGCATGTAGTCGGTGATGAGCTCGTTTGTGTCGGGGACTATGCCTTTGACGGCCGATACGATTGCCTTGCCGGAAATGTCGACGGTGATTTTGTCGGCATGGTCCTTGAAGTAGGGCGAGGGCATGACCATCAGCAGAGTGTCGGCATGGTTGCATACATAATTTATGTCGCTTGAAAATTCAATGCG
>JAIDUY010000158.1 GCA_029059965.1 Muribaculaceae bacterium | reverse complement strand
GAATCGCAGGAGGCAAGGCCAGCGCAGCCGCGATATCTTCGGAATGGAGTGCATAAATAGTATCGGGCAGCCGGTCGCCCTCGCGCGTCATATTGACAGTGACAGTCCCGCTGCTCGGCCTGTCTGTCACCTCGACATCCATACGCGACGGCACAAACATCAGGCTTACAGGTTCGCACGGAGGAGTCTCCACTCCCGGCCTATCGCCCCTCTCGCCCTGCGGATCGTCATCGCCGCAGGCGGCAAGGCAAAGAAAAAAGCCACAACACAACGCCATTGCTGCGGCGCGTGTCGAGGCCTTTACACCTGAGGTTGTACCCCCGAAGGGAATCGAACCCTTATCAAAGGAACCGGAATCCTTCATTCTATCCATTAAACTACAGGGGCGGATGCTGCGGCCGCGTACTGAATGAGCCGCAAAGATGGTGCAAAAGTAATTCTTTTTTTGTAGTTTTGCAAATAAAAACGATGAACGTACGCATAGAGCAGGGCTGGCGCGAGGCGCTGGCGGCAGAATGGGAGTCGCCCTACTTCGGGGAGCTGGCTGCGTGGGTGCGCGGCGAATATGCCCGCACGCGCGTCTACCCGCCGGCATCACGTATATTCGCGGCTTTCGACGCCACACCTTTCGAGGAGGTCAAGGCCGTGATTGTCGGGCAGGACCCCTACCACGGCGAGGGTCAGGCCAACGGCCTGTGCTTCTCGGTGGCGCCCGGCGTGGCGCTGCCTCCGAGCCTGCGCAACATCTACACCGAGATACTTGCCGAGGAGGGTCGCGCCGACGCGCCTCTGCCCCCCGACGGCGACCTGAGCTACCTTGCACGGCAGGGCGTGCTGCTGCTGAACACGACGCTGACCGTCGAGGCCGGACGTGCGGCAAGCCACCGCGGCCACGGCTGGGAGCGCCTGACCGACGCCGCGCTGCAGGCATTGGCGGCAAGGCGCAGCGGCGTGGCCTATCTGCTGTGGGGCGCTCCCGCGGGAGCCAAGGCCGCTCTGATAGACGGCAGCCGCAATCTGGTGCTTCGCGCGCCGCATCCGTCACCGCTGAGCGCCTACCGCGGCTTCTTCGGCTGCGGACATTTCCGCGCTGTAAACGATTATCTCATACAACAAGGAAAAACTCCGATAAAATGGCTTCCCGAATACTGACAACGTCGCTGATTGCCATGGCCGTAGCCGTGGCTGTTTCGGCTGCCGACACCATGACGGGGCTGCTCACCGAGCGTGCACGCAGCCTGCAGGCATACCGCGTCGGCAATCCGCTGAGCGCTCCCGTGGCCACTCTGGGCAGCGGCGACGGCATCGTGGTGAGCTGGGACCTGTTGGGCGACGAGCACGAGGAGCTGCGCTACAACATCACACATTGCGACGCCCGGTGGCGCCCGTCCGGGCTGACCGACAGCGAGATACTGGCCTCCGGCTTCAATGATGCCCGCGTCGAGGCGTGGGACTACTCCGCGGCCACGACAGTGCCCTACGTGCATTATACCATCACACTCCCCGACGAGCAGATGAGTCCGCAGCTGTCGGGCAACTACCTGCTGCGTGTCTACCCCGAGAACGAGCCTGACTCGACGGTACTCCAGTGCCGCTTCATGCTCACGGAGCAGACGGCGCCTGTGAGCATCGAGGTGACCGACCGCACCGACGTCGACTACCGAGACGCGCATCAGCAGCTGACCGTGACTGTCGACACCGAACGTGCCGAGGTGGACGACATCTTCAACGACCTCATCGTGGTGACGGGGCAGAACGGTCGTCTCGACAACGAGACGGCTCTGAGCCGCCCGCTGCGCGTGAGCGGCCGTACGGCAGTCTTCGCACATACTCCGGAACTTATCTTCGAGGCCGGCAACGAATACCGCCGCTTCGAGACGGTGACCGAGAACTATCCCGGCATGGGCGTGGCCGATGTGAACTACTATCGTCCTTACTACCACTACACTCTCGAGGTGGATAGTCCCCGCGACGAAGTGCCCTACTCCTACGACCGCACTCAGGCCGGCGCATGGCTGCCACGCCGCGCCGGAGCCTCCGACAGCGACACCGAAGCCGACTACGGCGTGGTGCATTTCGCTCTCGAAATGCCCGAGATGCCCGGCGCGATGGTGTTCATCGACGGTGACTTCGTGCAGCGGCGCTTCGACGCCAACTCGCAGATGCAGTTCAACCATGCCACAGGCGTATATGAGCGCGCCATGCTGCTCAAACAAGGGGCCTACAACTACCGCTACCTCGTCGTGCCCCCGGGAGCGCGCCGCGGCTATACTTCGGTGGTCGAGGGCGACCATTACGAGACTGACAACCGCTACAGAGTGCGTGTCTATCACCGACGCCGAGGCGAGCGCTACGACCGCCTTATCGGAGTGGGAGAGATTTGAAGAATTGAGAATTTAGAATGCATAATGCATAATTAAATTGAGAATTTAGAATGCATAATTAAATTGAGAATTTAGAATGCATAATGCATAATTAAATTGAGAATTTAGAATGCATAATGCATAATTAAATTGAGAATTTATAACGCATAATTTGTAATGCTCCAGATACAAGATACATTGGTCAGCCTTGACCTTATTGAACGCTTCTTCTGCTGCGACCTTGGCAGCTGCAAGGGGCAGTGCTGCCTCGAAGGCGATGCCGGCGCTCCCGTGACCGAGGAGGAGGACGAACGCATCAAGGCTATTCTGCCCGAGATTTGGGATGACCTGCTTCCGGCGGCACGCCGCGAAATCGAGGATGGTGGTACAAGCTACCGCGACGTCGAGGGCGAATTAGTGACGCAGCTTGTCGAAAACCGCAACTGCGTGTTCGCAACCCTCGCCGACGACGGCACGTGGATCTGCGCCCTCGAAAAAGCCTGCCGCGAGGGCCGCACCGACTTTCTCAAGCCCGTGTCGTGCCACCTCTACCCCGTTCGTCTCAAGAAATATCCGACTTTCACCGCCGTGAACTACGACCGCTGGAAGATATGCGCGGCCGCCGAGGTGCTCGGCCGCGCCAAAGGCATACGCGCTTACAAGTTCCTCGAAGGCCCCCTGCGCCGCCGCTTCGGCGACGAATGGTACGACGAACTCGACACCACCGCCACTGAATATATCAAGCAGTATTGCAGTTAGGCGTTAGATGTCAGGTGGTTAGCGCTCCGACTTCAAACGGCGGACAAACCTTAACCCTAAAGCCTAAAGCCCAAAGCCTAAAACCTAAAGCCCAAAATAAAGATGAACATACAATTCGATTCCCGCATAGCCGAGGCGGCGCCTGACCTCGAAGTCATCGTGGTCGAGACCCCGGTGACCAATCCGCCGACTCCCGACGAACTGTGGCGCGAACTCGAAGCAGCCGCCGCGAGCGTCGCCACCTGCGACATCACAGAGATACGCCACCGTCCCGCCATCGCCGCCACACGCGATGCCTACAAGGCCTTGGGCAAGGAGCCCAACCGCTACCGTCCCAGCGCCGAAGCTCTGTGCCGTCGCGTGGTGAACGGCAAAGGGCTCTACCGCACCACTACAATAGTGGACATCGTCAATCTGGTGTCTCTCATCACGGGACACTCCATCGGAGCGTTCGACGCCGACCGCATCGAGGGCGACACACTGACACTCGGCGCAGGCCGTCACGACGAGCCCTACGAAGCCATCGGCCGCGGACAGCTCAACATCGAGAATCTGCCCGTATTCCGCGATGCCGTCGGCGGAATAGGCACACCCACAAGCGACAACGTGCGCACACAGCTCAGCGCCGATACCCGCCGCCTGCTTGTCACCATCAATTGCTACGGCCAGGCCGAACAGGGCAACGAATTAACCGTAGACCTGCTTTGCTCGCTGCTGCACGACTACGCCGGGGCCGACCCGCAAATGAGCATAACACATCACCGACCATGAAGATACTGACCGTCCTTCCCGGCTCAATCTACAGCCGCCCCATAGCCGAAGATGTCGACGCCC
>JAIDUY010000157.1 GCA_029059965.1 Muribaculaceae bacterium | reverse complement strand
CGAACTGATCGGAGAGTCCGGGCACATAGATGTTCTCGGCCTCACGGATATAGAGGGGGTCGGTCTCGGTGGTGAGGAACTCCCATTTCTGCTTGAACAGGCGTGTGTCCCACAGATAGCGCTTGGGGCTGGAGTAGTTGGTCGTGCTTGCCCACAGGCCTTCGGACTGCACCGAACGATAGACGAGCTTCTTGGCCTCGTCGCCCACACGCACCATCGAGTGATAGCGGAACATGTCCTCGTCCTCGATGACGATGTCGTTGGCGAAATCGGCCTGACGGAACACCAGACGCATATCGAAGGGATGGTCGTAGGTGTTCGTGGGGTCGGACATGTCGCGCAGGCTAAGCATCGTGGCCTTGGTGAAGTCGCCGTTCTCGAACAGCAGGCCGCAGGTGCGGCTGTTGCCGATGTCCAGCACCAGGTCGACCGGAATCTCGCGCTCCTCGGGACAGCGGTGCAGGGTCACCTCGGGAGCGGCGCCGATAAGGCGGATGAAGTTGATGAGGTAGATGTACCAGCCCACATATTTATATGCGCTGCTGGAGGGGTCAATGCCGAGCAGCTCGGCGATGTAGTGGCTGAATACGGTGAAATCGCCAGTCGGCGACATAAAGGTCAGCAGGTTCGACACCTGATTGCAGAGCGAGAACTCGAGGCGGTCGATGCCCTCCACCGGGAAGGTGGGACGGAAGATGGCCATGTCGTCGGTGGAAATCTGGGTATCGAAGGCCCAGGTGAAGCGGTAGCGGCAGCTTCCGGCTACCTCGCCCTCGCCGACATTGTCGATTCTGACACGGCACCAGGCATAGGGGACATCGGCGCTGACTCCTGTGTGCATCTCGAACATGGGCATGGGCAGCCACTTGCCGAGGATGAGTTCGAAAGCGGGCACGCGCTCGTGGACATTGGCGGGGTTCGGGGTCTTGTACGATGCCGGGGAGTTGAAAGTGAACAGACGCTCGGTGTCGCCGGGTTCTACCTGATTGTAGAATGTGGGCGAAACATCGGCACGCATAACCTCTACGCCGCAGTCGTCCAGACGGGAACGTCCGTCGGCAAGCAGTTCCATGGCACGGTTGTCTATAATCTCGTGCACGGGAATGAATTTGCCGATGCCGTTGTGATAGCTCAGCAGGTCGAAAAGACGCTCGCCGGTCTGCTGGTTCTTGATGTTGCAGAAACTGTATTTCAGCGGTCTGCCGGAAGGCAGGGCAAGCTGCTGCGCCGGATCGAACTCAATCTCGGTGCTGTAGAATTGTATGCCGCTGTCGGCAATGAGGTGTAGCATATGCAGTGGTCTTTATTCGTTTATATTTATGTACTGCGGCATGATGCCTTTATCGCACCCGGCGCACGTTAAGGATTGTTAAATCATTCAACCTCAAGGTTGGCGAGAAGACGCTGGCGGACGACTTCGTACATCATCACGCCTGCGGCCACGCTTACGTTGAGGCTGCCTATGCGTCCGAACATCGGGATGGCTGCGCGCACGTCGGCCAGGTCGAGTATCTCGGGGCTGATGCCGACATCTTCGGCGCCCATTACAAGCGCCACGGGTGCCGTGTAGTCTCCAAGGGTGTAGTTCTCGCTGGACTTCTCGGTTGCGCAGACTATGCGGCATCCGCGGTCCTTGAGGTAGCGCACGCCCGCGCCGGGGTTGCGCTCGCGGCAA
>JAIDUY010000156.1 GCA_029059965.1 Muribaculaceae bacterium | reverse complement strand
ACGCCGGAGGCGGCTATTCATGGCAACCCGACGGCGCGATATGGGATGGCGAGCTGTTCGCAATGGCTGTCATGCCCAATTTCCAGAATATAACGACATTCAAGACAAACAATATCGGTGAAGACCTCTCGACTCAAGCAACAGACTTCTTTGCTTCTCGACGGGGAACCGGCCTGAGCCGATATGTCAGTGTGTCGCTCCCCGGTGTGCCTAATCTGAGCCGGAAACGCACGCTGTTCAACCGCTCCGCACTTGTTTCGACCAACGCCCTGTGGAAACTCGGGCGTGGCGAGTTCAAGGCACAGCTTGACTACTCGTTCAATCGCGTTACGGCAGAAGCCGCCAACATAACGACCTACTTTCTCAATGACGGCAACCGTGTCGTTACCGAGAACCGTAGCGGCGTTGACCGCTCACACTCCCTGTCGGGCAAATTCATCTATGAGCTTAACCAAAAATCAGCGTTCATAAATAACACGCTGAAAACTAACATCGACTGGGACGACGTCAGCCTCTGCGTGACCGGCTCACTGCCAAACGACCAGACAGCATCGCTCCCCGACTACTATGTAGGTGATGATTTCAAACTTATAAAGCGATTCAAAGGCAAGCATTTAGTGACCTTTATAAGCAAGAACGAATGGGAATCGCTTCCCCAGACGCTTTCCGTGTCGATGAATGACGAACCGATGCGTCAGCAGGTCAAAGACCATGCTTTCTATACCAACGAGAGTGCGGCTTATGCCTTTTCGGTCAAGGGTATCACAATCAGTCTTGAAGGAGGTGTCAAGGGTTATTTCCGCACCCTCAACACAGAATTGCCCGATATGCCCGAGGAAATACCGTGTGAGACAACGAATGTGCTGAACACAAACTATTTCACTGTATATACCACCCCGAAATTCGAGTATTGGGTAAAGCGTGTGAATTTCTCACTCAGTGCCCCCGTCAGCTTTGCTCATTATACTTTCGACAAGGCTCTCGCCAACCGTAGTGAGGTTTATTTCTCGCCGTCGTTCAGCTTGAACTGGAAACCAAATAACCGCTTTTCGATGGGTGTACGAGGCGGCACAGGTCGGTCGCCAATGGACCTGAACCTCATCCGGCCCGGATATGTGATGACCGATTATCGCTCGTTCCGCCGCGGCGTCGACGATTTCTACAATTCCACTTCGCAGAACGTGTCGGCTAATATTTCTTACAGGCAGACCCGGCGCGGACTGTTCGCCAACGCTTTCGTGATGCAGTCGTGGAGCCACAATCCCTATACACTGGCACAGCAGCTCTACGGCGATTATGTAGTCTATTCCTACACATCAGCAAAGAGTGACGGACAGATGCTTATGGCAAGCGGGGACATAGGCAAGACGCTCGACTTCATGCGCGGCAGCGCAAACATCAACGCTTCGTTCAGCCGCCACGAGTCGCACCTTATATCTGAGAACAGTGCGGTAAATTCGGTCGGCACATCGTGGTCGCTCGGAGCCAAAGTCAATGGAGTCCCCCTGCGCTGGCTCAGTTTCGACTACCGCTTCGAATGGTCGTCGAGCCGTCTGGCAATGAACAGCATAAATGCCTCATGGCTCGGCAATATGGAGAATGAACTTCTGCTCAACATCATGCCACACCGAAAATGGGAGTGGCACGTCAGCGGCGAGCACTACCGCAACGAGCTTACCGCCGGCCAGTTCAAAAACGTGTTCCTGCTCGATACAAAGCTAATCTACAAGCTCAACAAGCGGCTGGAACTGTCCGCCTCGCTGAGCAACATCTTCAATCAGCGCACCTACAACTACACAACATACAATCAGCTCACCTCCTTCGAGAGCCAACGCTGGCTCCGTGGCCGCGAGCTGCTAATATCAATATCCCTCAGAAAATGAAAAGACTACTCACTTCGTTCATCATCTGCTTTGCGGCAATGGCTGCAATGGCGCAGAACCGTGCCGACATCATCGTGAGCTACGACGAGGTCGACAGACATTGGGAACGCGACAGCCTCGAGACTGTCAGAATGACATTGCTTGCCAATGCCGGCGAGGCCAAGTACTTCAACGACATCAGCCTGTGGACCGACTCGCTCAAGTCGACTCCCGAAGGCAAGGAGCAGTGGCAGCAGATTATCATGGCCGCTTGCATGACGAGAACCCCCGAAGGCGGAATTTCCATCGATATGCGCAAAGGTCCCGTCAAGAAAGTTGATACTTACGTATTCACATCGTCGGCCGACGATAAGCTGCGCTATTACTCCAAGTTTGCCGGCGAGCCCTGCTACTACGACGAGCCGCTCTCCGAGATGCAGTGGCAGATAGGCGACTCGACGGCAACCGTCCTCGGCTATGAGTGCGTGATGGCGACCTCCGACTATCACGGCCGCCGCTGGACGGCATGGTTCTCGCCCGAAATACCCGTTCCTTTCGGCCCGTGGAAGCTCCATGGCCTGCCGGGCTTAATCCTCAAGGCCCAAGCCGACAACGGAAGGACCTACACTGCCACCGGAGTCGCCAACACCGACCGCATAATCTCGCCCATGTATTCGGCCGACGTCTACGAACGCACCGAGCGCAAGCAGGCCCTTGCCGAGCACGAGCACTTCCTCAACAACCGGGAAGCCCTCATGAAGGCACGCTTTGGCGGACGCGTCCAGTTCGTCGGCGATTCCGAAGAACGTCCCAAATACGACGCCGCCCGCCACGCACCCGAACCCGACTATCGCTGATTCCCGCAAAGCCATAATGTCGCAGCGGTTTGTCGGGTCGATATAAATTAGTATCTTTGTGCCGTATGCGAAAGTGGCTTGCGATATTGCTGACCTGCGTTCCGTTACTGTGCGTTGCCGGACGGAACGACTCTCTGCTTGTCCGTCTGGATGAGATGGTACGCAACCGTGAACGCTACGAACTGCCGCGGCGTGTGGCCATAGATGAGGCCAAGAGCAATTACGCCAATGCCGCCACAGATGTCGACCGATACAATGTGTTGCGCGATTTATATGACCTCTACCGTGCATACCGTATCGATTCGGCGATAATAATGGCCGACAGGCGCCTTGCGGTGGCCCGCGCCATGGCCAATCCGTCCAGAGTGGCTTCGGCGACACTGAATCTTGCGGAGGGGTATGCAAAGGCCGGAGCATCCGACAAGGCAATATCGATTCTGGATACTCTTGGTGCCGAAAGCCTGCAGGACTACCATATCAAGTACCGTAACAGCATCTACCGCACGGCCTACGAACAAAGGGCTTCCTCGGCACTGCTCGGGAGTGACAGGATTGAGGCGTTAGATAAATTGCGCAGGCTGCGCGACATTGCCGCGGAAGAAGCACCGCCGGGCAGTCGCGGCTCATATACTCTCAGAGCCGAGCGGCTTCGCGACGCCGGTATGTACGACGAAGCTGTCGCGATGATGGAGGACGCCGACCGCTTGTTCGACCTTTCGTCCGATGCTCCGATGCAGTACACAATGGGCGAAATCTACAAGTCGGCGGGACGGACCGACGACGCTGTGCGCTGCCTTGCGCGTTCGGCCATGCTCGATCTTGCCGACGGCGTCAAGGAATACAGGGCGCTCATTCTGCTCGCCTCGCTGCTTTTTGAAAACGGTCAGGTGCGCCGCGCGTTCGAGTACATCAACTGCGCCATGATGGATGCCGACTTCTCGAAAGCCAGCATCAGGACTACTGAAATTATGAAAAGCATGCCTGTGATAGACGAAAGTTTCCATCAGGCCGAAAGGGAGATTGCCGGACGGACAAGGACCTTTCTGATTATTGCGTCGATTCTGGTGGTGTTGCTCCTGCTGTCGCTCTTTGTCATGCTGAAGGAGTACCGCAAAATTCGCAGTATGCTCGGTATGATAGCCGACATCAATGCCCGTCTCGAAGATAAGAACGAGGAACTCGTCAAGGCGGATTCGCTGAAGCAGAGCCATCTCAATGCATTCATGCAGGCGTATGCCGGACATATCTCCCGTTTCAGGAATTTCAGGAAAACCGTTTTCCGTCTGATGACGACATCGCAGTTCGACAAGGCTGTCGACATAGTCCGCTCCGATAAGGCCGAGCAGCTCGACATCGCCGACTTCCACGAAATGTTCGACAAGACTTTCCTTTCGATTTTTCCGAATTTCGTGCAGGAGACTAACGCCTACCTCGCCACGCCTGCAAGGCCTAAGGCAGCCGACCGCCTGACACCGGAATTCAGGGTCGCCGCAATGGTGCGCCTCGGCATGACTTCGACCGAAGAGATTGCATCGATGCTGCACTACACGACCCAGACGGTCTATAACCTGAGGTCGTCACTGCGTGCGGAGCTGGCCGTGCCCCGCGAGCAGTTCGATGCCTATCTGCGGCGCTCCTGATTGTTAATGACGGTTTATATTTTCAAAGCGTAAGTTGCTGTTTCACAATAGCGGCTTTTTATATTGTGGCTAATCGGGACTTCTAATGTGAGATATAATCAGTTTGTCGGCATCTGTATCTTTGCAGTTGTAAAACCAATCTGATTTACTCATGAAAAAATTACTTTCATTGCTATCGGTCCTTATCGCGGGAACAATGCTCTGCCCGGCCGTGACTTTCAATGTCCGGGTCCCGGCGGGCACTCAAAAGTGCTATGTCTGCGGCGCCTTCAACGACTGGGACGCCGATGGAGCGGTTGAACTCGCTGCCTCCGGAGACAATCTGTTCACTCTTAACCTTCCGGAGGTCTCCGACCTTTCGGGGGGATTCAAGTATCTCTGCGGTCTCGGTTGGGACTATGTGGAGAAGGATGCCAACGGTGATGAAATCGACAACAGAACTTCGGCGGGGAATCCCGATGTTGTCGGTTCATGGCGTTCGATGCCCGAATATGGCATCGAATCGCACGAGATAACGCTAAATGGTGTGAAACGACTGATAAAAGTCTATCTCCCTGCCGGCTACGAAGATTCTACCGATTCCTATCCCGTAATTTACTACAATACCGTCCAGCAGCGCTACAACAATGCCGGCGACGACAGCGATGCGGGCGACTACTTTTTCGGCAGAATGTCATGGAATGCGCATAGCGCCATGGAGAATCTGCGCGATGAAGGAGGGCGGGCCTATATAATGGTTCAGGTCTGCAGTTTCCTTGGCGAGAATACGCCCGAGGCTCATGCCGATTTTGCCGGTAGCGGCCAGGCGGCGACCTATCTTACGGCTTTCGCCAACGAGCTCATGCCCTTTGTCGAAGCCAAGTGGAGAGTGGCTAAGGGCCCGGAGGCAACAACGATTGTCGGCGCCGACTATGCCGCGCTGTTCAGCCTCTATGCCTCGCTGACTCGTCCGGATCTCTTCGGGCAGTGTGTCGCCATGTCGCCTATGTTGTGGATCAACGACGGCGTTTTCGACGGTTTCGTATCTTCCGCAGGGACAGGGCAGTCCTATTATATCACCGCCGGCTCCCTCGAACCGCAGTGGTTGACTGCCGGTGCGCGTGCTCTCTCCGGACTTCTGGAAAGCGCCGGTGCCAAAGCATACTATACTCAGTTCGAAGGCGGGCTTCACGACGACGAATCCTGGGGACGCGAATTTCCTGCCGTACTGTCGGCCTTGGAGACCGGAACGGCTCCTGTCGCCTCGGCTTATCTCGGTGTTGCTGCCGGCCGTGCTGCCGCTGTCGGAGAGCGTGCCTATACACTTTATGCCGGAACGGATAAAAACGCTCTGCAGCCTGTCGGAGCCCTTTCTTATACATCCGACTACCGTAAGAGCGGAACAGATACACCCGTATCGGCCATGATTATCACTAACGAGATTCCGGCTGATGTCAAGTCGAAGTATTATTGGAATATCGCTCTTGGCGACGATGATACTGCAGGATGGCTCCTCGAGAATCCCCATGAGATAGGCTTCTCATCAAAGAAGAACGCCGCTTCATGGCATAATATTGCGGTTTTTGATGATGCCTCGGTCTACAATGTGGCCGCTCATTCGGCTGGCTTCAAGGTTGTGACTGCTTCCGGAAAGACTGCGATGGAACCTGAAGCCGCTCATGTTTCCACGGCCACCGTCAGCTTTCCCTCTGCCGACAAAAGCTTCAGAATTCATTACGGGAGTGTGAACTCCGGTTCCGATATGGGCGCCTTGACTCCGTCGTTTTCAGTCGGCGAAGCATGTACAAAGGCCGAAATAAGCTACGATTTTGACCTGAACAAGGTGACGGTGACGGAACTCGAAACCGGTGCTACAGAGCCGCCGACAGATTTCCGTGAGCGTGTCTATACTCTTTATGGCGGAGAAAATCAGGACGTTCTCCAGCGCATTGGTTCCTTGGTCTATACTGAAGACTTCCGCAAGAAGGGCACCGCTAAGCCCGTCGAGGCTTTCGTCATTACCCACAACATACCAGCTTCGGTAAAGTCAACCTACTACTGGAACATTGCCAACGGAGCCGACGGTAATGCCGGATGGATTTTTGATTCGCCGAAAAATATAGGCTTCAAAAGTTCCAAATCCGAGGATTCGTGGCAGAACATCGCGGTTTTCGCTGATGGAACAACGGCTGAGACTGCCGCCCATTCCAAAGGTTTCCGTGTCGTTTCGGGTAATAATAAGACTGTCATGACACCCTCGGCCGGGCATGTTTCGACTGCCACGGTGGCATTCCCGGGTGCCGACAAGAGCTTTGCCGTTCACTTCGGCAGTGTGAATTCAGCTTCCGATATGGGCGCCATGACTCCCTCCGTCTCGGTCGGCGACAATTGTGTGGAAGCCATAGTCAGCTACGACTTCAATCTCAACAAGCTCACTGTCGAGGAAACCCGCTTCGGCGAAAGTCTTGATGGAATAAAAGTCCTGAACTTCAGTGCCGTGCCATCCGTCTGCCACGCAGGTGCCGATGTGCGTCTTAATCTGACACTCAGCGAAGACTGCGACATCGAGCTCAGCTGTAAGCGCGATTTCGCTCAGACGGTCCGGTGCGATATTGAAAAGCCCGCCCCCGGGGTCTATGACTTTTCCTTAACTTCAGCGTCAGAAGGCATTTACTCGTTCTCTGTCTCGCTGGTGAAGGATGGAAACAGTCTGCCTGACGCAGCCCTCATTTATGTGCGCGTACTTCCCGAAGGTGCCGAAAGCAACCCCCGCATCATCCTTAATGCTTACGAGAACGTCGACTGGGATAAGACGGGTCGATACAAGGCGAATTTCCATACGCACACCTCTCAGTCGTTCGATACGCGTTATTCGACATCTGTAGTTGTGGACAAGTACAAGAAAGCGAATTACAGAATCCTGGCACTCACAGACCACGATGCCAACTCCTATCCATGGAATATGTTCAGTCTCTACAATCCCGAGGCCGAGGACCGCAATCCCGCCGAGATGGGGATGCTTGCCATTCCGGGCAATGAGCTCAGCAAGGACAGACGCAATTCCTGGAGCGAGAAATCCGGAGGTGAGTTCAACCACCACAACGACCTTTTCACAGGCCGCAAGGGCCAGGAATTTATGTCGCTGCGTGAATCATATGCCTATACTCAGGCTATCGGAGGCCTTCAGATTATCAATCATCCCAGACAGTACTGGAACATCGCCACATCCTACACCCCTGGCGAAAAGAATTCTCCCGAATGGCACGCCGAGAATTTCCGCCTCTACAATTCGCTTGTGGGCCTCGAAGTGTATAATCAGGGTAACCGACGCCCCAACGACCGTATTCTGTGGGATCAGATACTGACAATCAATATGCCTGAAACTCCCGTATGGGGATATTCATGCGATGACACCCACACCGAGGAGCAGTATTTCCGCAACTATCAGTTCATGCTGATGCCGGAGCTCACTGTCGACGCCCTCAAGACCGCTATGCGCAACGGTGCGACTGTCTTCTCCTACGAATATACAGGTTCGGGCGAGGATAAGTCTCCCCATATCACTTC
>JAIDUY010000155.1 GCA_029059965.1 Muribaculaceae bacterium | reverse complement strand
ACGCTGACGGCCTATGTGAAGCGTGTGCGCGAGGATGGCAAAATCGACCTGACGCTGAGCGACAAGGCCGGAAAGACAATCGGCGGTACCGCTGAGGCGATACTCGAATACCTCGACAGCTCCGACCGAGTGCCTGTGGGCGACAAGAGCGACCCCGAGCTGATTTCGCGCCTGTTCGGATGCAGCAAGCGCGACTTCAAGCAGGCCGTCGGACACCTGTACCGCGACAAGAAGATTACTATCGGTGCCGACGGCATGATAGCGAAGCTCTGACAGGGCGGACGCCTATTCGACTCCGGCGCACTTGGGGCAGATGCCCTTGAGCATGTAGTTGACCGACTTGACGGAGAACGAGTCGGGAATGTCGACGCGCGGCACCTCGATGTGGTCGAAACAGAACAGCGAGCGGCATTTTTCGCAGTAGAAATGGACGTGCTGGTCGGCGGCGGAATGCCGGTCGGCGCCATGGCACAGTTCGTACTTGAGTGAGCGGCTGCCGTCTTCGATTACATGTATAAGTTCCTTGTCGGCAAATAGTTCGATAACGCGGAAGATGCTTGCCTTGTCGATGGAGCCGAGCGAAGCCTCGAGGTCGGCAAGGCTGACTGGGCTCGCGGCGTGCATGAGTTCCCGCAGGACGAGAATCCTGTTCGGGGTGGGTTTTACGCCGCGTTCGTGGAGGAAGTGTGATATGTCGTTGCTGTTCATTTCTGCTATTTTGGTGCAAAGATATGAAAAACGGAGGCCAAATTCAAGAGCCGGCCGCGGGGCTCCTCCTTGCACAAGGGCGGGTTCCGTAAAATAAGCGGAGGAAAATTCCGTTATATTTTTGTATCTTTGCACTGCCGCACAAGGGGCGGTGCCATCTCCATGCCAATGACATTGACAATGAAACTCCGGCTGATTGCACTGACTGTGCTTGTCCTGGCCATGACGGCGCAGGCACAGGACGGATCCACGGCCTATAACTTTCTGAATGTGACATCGTCGGCCCGTATCTATGGCCTCGGCGGCGTCAACGTCAGCCTTGTCGACGACGACATCACCGTCGTCGACCAGAACCCCGCGCTTCTCGGAGGCGAGATGAGCGGCACCATCGCCATGAACTATATGCACTACCTCGGCGGCAGCAATTTCGCGGGTCTGCGCTACGGCCACAGCGCCGGCGAGCGCGGTGCGTGGAGCGCGTCGCTGCGTTACTTCGGCTACGGATCGATGCAGGAAACGCTTCCCGACGGAACAATCGTGGGCGATTTCTCGCCTATGGATGTGGCTTTCGGTGGTATGTACAGCCACGACATCACCGACCGCCTTCGCGGCGGCATCGAGCTTAAGGCCATATACAGCTCCTATGCCGACTATAATGCCTTCGCCCTCGCCACCGACCTCGGCATCAACTACTACGACTCGGACAAGGACCTGTCGCTGAGTCTTGTAGTGGCTAATCTGGGCGGTCAGGTGAAGCGCTTCAACGAGAGCTACGACCGCCTGCCCGTCGATGTTCGCATAGGCTGGAGCCAGAGTTTCGGCTCTTTCCCCGTGCGCTTCTCGGTGACAGCCTGGAATCTGACCAAGTGGAAGCTGCCTTATGTCGAGACCGGCGACGGGACCGACGACAAGAGCGGCGAAGTCAAGGACTCGTTCGGCAGCAATCTGTTCCGCCATCTTATCTTCGGACTTGACCTGATAGCCAGTCCGAACTACTACATATCGCTGGGCTACAACTATAAAATGCGTACCGACATGGCTACCTACAGCCGCAATATGCTGTCGGGCTTTACCCTCGGCGGCGGTTTCCGCATGCGTAATTTCTCGGTCGGTCTGGCGCTGGCGCAGCCTCACAAGGGCGGCACGACTATGATGTTCAACCTGGCGTACAATCTGAGCGATATTCTTAACTGACATGACAGACAAACGTATAATCATAGCCATCGACGGCTATTCGTCGTCCGGCAAAAGCACCATGGCCCGTCGCCTTGCCTCGGCCACGGGATACCGCTATATAGACTCGGGCGCTATGTACCGCGCCGTAACTCTGTATGCACTTGACCACGGGCTGATAGGTGCGGACGGCAATCCCGACACTGCTGCCGTGGTGGCGGCTCTGCCCGACATACATATCGATTTCGTCGTGCAGCCCGACGGAAGCCAGCACACCATGCTCAACGGTGAGGATGTGGAGACTGAAATCCGCCGCCTGCGCGTGAGCAATGCCGTGTCGCCGGTGTCGGCGATTCCGGAGGTGCGCCACGCACTGGTGGCCATGCAGCAGTCGCTCGGCGAGGGCCGCGGCATTGTGATGGACGGCCGCGACATCGGTACTGTCGTATTTCCCGATGCGGAACTCAAGATTTTCGTCGATGCCTCGGCGGAGACCCGTGCGCAGCGCCGCTTCAAGGAGATGCTCGACAAGGGTGCCCAGGTAAGCTACGAGGATGTGCTGGCCAATGTCGTGCACCGCGACCATATCGACTCGACCCGAGCCGAGAGTCCTCTGCGCCGTGCGGACGACGCCATCGCACTGGATAATTCGGACATGAGCCTCGAGGAGCAGGACGCTTGGCTGATGCAGCGATTCAAGGAGGCTTGCGGCGACTGAACGCAATGGCAGTCATCGAGATAGATAAGGAATCCGGTTTCTGCTTCGGAGTGGTTACGGCCATAAACAAGGCCGAGCAGGAGCTTGCCGGAGGCGGGACGCTGTTCTGCCTGGGCGACATCGTGCATAATTCGGACGAGGTCGAGCGCCTGCGCCGCAAGGGTCTGCGCACAATAACGCACGAAGAGTTCGGGAAGCTGTCCGGAGCCAAGGTGCTCCTTCGCGCGCACGGCGAGCCTCCGAGCACCTACGAGGCTGCCCGCGAACGCGGTATAGAAATTATAGACGCCACCTGCCCTGTGGTGCTCCGGCTCCAGCAGCGAATCAAGGCACGCTATGATTCCGAGGGTGCCGACGCTCAGATTGTAATCTACGGAAAGCGCGGTCATGCAGAAGTAAACGGCCTTGTGGGGCAGACCGACGGCAAGGCCATTGTCGTGGAGGATGCCGAGGGGCTGAGCCACGTTGACTTCAACCGCGATATATTCCTATATTCGCAGACCACCAAGCCTCTGGAAGGTTTCCGCTCCATCATTGCCGAGATTAGCCGACGCAAATCGCCGGATGTGCGTTTCGAGTACAGCGATACAATCTGCCGTCAGGTGGCCAACCGCACCGAGCATCTGCGCCGCTTTGCGGCGGGCAAGGATGTGGTCCTTTTTGTAGCCGGCACAAAGAGCAGCAACGGTAAGGTCCTCTACGGTCACTGCCTTGACGTCAACCCCCGTACCCATCTCATTGCCAACGAAACCGAGGTAGACCCCGCGTGGCTCGAAAATGCCGGAACTATAGGAATCTGCGGAGCGACATCGACTCCGCGCTGGCTGATGGAGCGCGTGCGCGATGCCATAGCCGAGAAAGTCCAGCAAGGCAATGGATGATTTCATAGCTCTTGATGTCGAGACCGCCAACGGGCACCGCAGCAGCATCTGTGCCATCGGCGCGGTCAAGGTGCGCGGCGGCGTTATTGTCGACCGTCGCTACAGTCTTGTCAATCCCGAACCGAACTGGTACTCGAGGATGTGTACTAACGTGCACGGACTGAGCGATGAGGATACGTGGAACGCTCCGAGCTTCGGAACCGTGTGGAAGGACTGGTGCGACTGGATGGAAGGGTTGCCCTTAGTGGCACACAACGCGGTGTTCGACAGCGGATGTATACGTGCAGCCTGCGGCGTCTACGGACTCGAGCCGCCCGAGCAGCCGTTTCTTTGTACGCTTCAGGCCGCACGAAAGAATATATCTCGCGGTATGCTGCCGTCGAAGAGTCTCGACAGCTTGTGCGATTTCTTCGGGATAACACTCAGGCACCATCACAACGCCATGGACGATGCCGAGGCCTGTGCCAAACTTGCAATCATACTTCTATGAGGTATAAGACAATGATATACGCGCTTGCGGCGATGGCACTTTGCGGCTGCGGACGGGCAGCGGACGGATGCACGGAGACTGACCTGAATGCCAGCCGTGAGGCCGGCCGCCGCGATGCCGCCGTGGCTGTGGCTGCGGACAGCGCCTCGCATGAGCGCGACGGTGCCGTCATGGCCATACGCGCCCGCGAGACACGTCTGCGCGAGGCGGGATATGATGTGGCTGCTGACGCTTATGTCGACGGTGCCGCGGAAGTGCTCATGTCGAACGGATTGATTGAATGACTATGAGTACGCTCTATGCCGGTGTGATTCTGCCCCTGCCGCTCGACGGGCCTTTTACCTACCGTATCCCCAAGGAAATGGAAGGCGCGGTATCGGCGGGCTCGCGTGTCATCGTGCAGTTCGGCCCCAAGAAATTCTACACGGCTATTGTCGAGTCCGTGAGCTCTGTAGCACCCCCTCCGACGATGATGGTGAAGGATATTACGCTTCCGCTTGACCCTGCTCCGATAGTGCGCGGGCCTCAGCTGCGCTTCTGGGAGTGGATGGCGGGGTACTATCTCTGCACCGTCGGCGAGGTATTCAAGGCAGCGCTTCCGGGCGGACTGAAGGTGGAGAGCGAGACGCAGGTGTCGGTCGACGAGGAGGCGCCCGGCGAAGCTATTGAAGGCGTTAAACCCGAAGACCTTGAGATTCTTATGGCAGTCAAAGCCAAGGGACGGCTGAGCGTGCGCGAGCTGCAGAAGCAGATTTCCGGCGGCGGTGCCGAGGCTGCAGTCGCGCGGCTTATCGACCGCGGACTGCTGTCGGTGAGCGAGAAGCTCGTTGAACGCTACCGCGCCGTGCGCAAGCCCTATGTGCGTCTCAGGCTTGAAAAGGGCTCGGAAGAGGCGTCGAAGGCGGCTTTCGAGGCTGTGAAACGCAGTCGGAAGCAGGAGGACGCGCTCGTAGCGCTGATGGCTCTGACGGATTATCACCGCGCCGGGGCGCCGGACGTCGAAGTGCCTTTCGAGGTGCTTGCCGAGCGTGCCGACGTAGACCGCGCTACAGTCAAGGCGCTTGAGAAGAAGGGCCTTTGCGAGCTGTATTATAAGGAAATTTCGCGGTTCAGCTACAACGGACCCGGCGGCGGTGCGCTGCCCGTGCTGTCTGAAGCCCAGCGCACGGCTCTGGACGACATTCACCGCTCGTTCCGCGAGCATGACATCGTGCTGCTGCACGGCGTGACCTCGTCGGGAAAGACGGAAATCTATACGCATCTTATTGACTATGTGCTGCGTCAGGGACGTCAGGCACTGATGCTCGTTCCCGAGATTGCGCTGACGACGCAGCTCACCGAACGGCTTCAGCGTGTATTCGGTCCCAAGGTCGTGATTTACCATTCCAAGTTCACCGATGCCGAGCGTGTCGAGCTGTGGCGGCGTCTGCTGCATTCCAACGGGCCACTGGTCGTGTTGGGCGCCCGTTCTGCCGTTTTCCTGCCATTCGCCTCGCTTGGACTGGTGATAGTAGACGAGGAGCATGAGGCGAGCTACAAGCAGTACGACCCCGCTCCCCGCTACAACGGACGTGACGCTGCGACCGTGCTGGCGCGTATGCACGGTGCCAAGACGCTGTTCGGCAGTGCGACGCCGACGGTTGAGACTTATTACAAGGCTACGACGGGGAAGTTCGGACTCGTGAGCCTGACCGAACGTTATGCCGGGGCAGAGCTTCCGCCGGTCGAGCTTGTGGATATGAGGGCTGAGGGGCGTGGAGCATCCGAGGCTCCGGTGTTCTCGCGCAGGTTGCTCGAGACGGCGGGCAATGCCGTGCGCGACGGTCGTCAGGCAATCTTCTTCCTGAATCGCCGCGGCTTCGCGCCGGTGGCCCGTTGCTCGGTATGTGGATTTACGGCAAAGTGCGACCATTGCGATGTGTCGCTGACCTACCATCGTCGTGCCGACAGGTTGCAGTGCCACTACTGTGGCTGCGAGTACCCCGTGCCGACTCTTTGCCCTCAGTGCGGGGAGCCGTCGATGGAAGTGGCCGGGTACGGAACCGAACGGCTTGAGGAGGAACTTGAAGCAAATTTCGCCGGCAGCCGCATCCTGCGCATGGACCTCGACACGACGCGCAACAAGGACGGCTATGGCCGCATCATAGATGATTTCTCGTCAGGCAAAGCCGATATCCTTGTTGGCACGCAGATGGTGACCAAGGGGCTCGATTTCGGAGGTGTGGAAGTTGTCGGCGTTGTCAATGCGGATTCCCTTATCAATTTTCCTGATTTCAGGTCGGCTGAACGTGCGTTCAACATGATAGAGCAGGTTGCAGGCCGCGCAGGTCGCCGGGCGGGGCAGGGCAGGGTGGTGGTGCAGACCCGCGATGTGCGTCAGCCTTTGCTTGCCTTTGCCGCCGCTCATGATTATATCGGCTTCTATGAGCATGAATTGGAGCAGCGGAGGGCGTTCGGTTTTCCGCCTTTCCGCCGCATTATCAATATCTATCTTAAGCATCGCGACGCCAGGACGGTGGCAGAGTGCGCCACACGCTATGCCGCGCAGCTGAGGCGCGCATTCGGCGACAGAGTGCACGGGCCGCAGGAGCCCTCGATCAACAGGGTACAGAGTCTGTATATCCGTAAAATCATGCTCAAGGTGGAGCCTGAGGCGTCGATGCCGAAAGTGAAGGAGCTGCTGCGGGCGGAATACGTGGCGCTGCAGTCGTCGCCCTTGATGCGCTCGCTGACTGTGTACTACGACGTCGATCCGGTCTGACGGGCTGCGAACTCCGCGGCTGTTATGCGGAAGAAGTCTTCCCTTTTTCGTTCCCCTGAATCTGCTTGCATTACCTCAGTGGAGTGATGGAACGTGAGTCCGCACTTGCGGCACACGCTCTTCGACTTGGCGTTGTCGCTGAATATTCCACACCACAGAGCCTTGTAGCCGAGCGAGGAAAATGCACGTTTCATCAAGGCGCTGACGGCTTCGGGAATAAGACCACGACCCTGGAACGGGACTGCTATCCAATAGCTTATCTCGCCATCATCTTCATCTATATCGCTGGTGCGAGAGCCCGACGACGGCACTATGCCGCAAAGTCCGACCGGCTCGGTGCAGTCTTTTGGAACGACGGCATAGACTTCCGGCAGCGAGAATATGGAGCGGATTACCTCACGGCTGTAATCGACCGACGGATGGGGCTCCCATCCGGCAGGTGGACCGAGATTAGGGTGCGAGGCGTGCCTGAAAAGAGCTTCGGCATCGGACGCCATCCAGGGGCGAAGAATGAGGCGTTCGGTTTCAATCATGAGACGTGATATTGCGGACAGATGATTTTGCCTGCAAAGATAAGAAAAAAATTACAGCCTCAAAAGTCTGAAACTAAGGCGCAAGGATGCAAAAAACGCAAGCGAAGCTGAAAATAAAGGCTAAAAAAATCGCTAAAAATTTGCACAGGTCGGAAATAGTGCGTAACTTTGCAGCGCAAAAGACGGAAAGCAAGGCTCAAGTCACAGCAAGGTGCCATAGCTCAGTTGGTAGAGCAAAGGACTGAAAATCCTTGTGTCCCCGGTTCGATTCCTGGTGGCACC
>JAIDUY010000154.1 GCA_029059965.1 Muribaculaceae bacterium | reverse complement strand
TCTTGGGCTCGGAGATGTGTTTATGAGACAGCTATTCGCCCCGCGACGACGAGAAGTGGGGAATACCCTACGGCGAGTTCTCTACCCGCCGCGCGGCATCGCTGCTGAACATCTATCTGATGGCCCTGCATGGCAACGGCGACTACGTGAGCGCATTCCGCGGCGGCCGTCTGTACCTGAACCAGCGAGTAATCAAGGAGAAAGACCTTGACGCCGCCACTCTGCGCGCCGAAGCCGCGGCCTTCCTTGCCCGCATGAGCGGCGTGGACCGCGTCTATACTTCCGACGCCATCATGGCCGGTACGGCAGGCGAGGACGCCGACGCCCTGCGCCGCAACACTTCGGTGGCGACGGCCGGCGACGTGACGGTGCTTGTAGCTCCCGGCTTCGAGCTTGTCGACGACTTCGACGGTCAGGTGAGCACCGACCCCGACGTGCCCCACTATGTGCGCCGTGCCGTGGCTGCCACGGCTCCGGCTTTCATCTTCGCCCCGGGACTTCCGGCAGAGCGCATCGACGTACCCGTCGACGCACGCGCCATCGCCCCGACGGTGACGCGCCTGCTGCGCATACGGTCGCCCAACGGCGCTGTTGCCGCGCCTCTGGCGCTGGGCTCCCGCTGAGAACGGGACAGCCCGCACGCGACTGTATTCTCCCATTTTTCCGAAAAATCAAAATCACAACATAAATGTCTTTTACATCTATAATAAAGAAACTCTTCGGCGACAAGAGCACACGCGACCTGAAGGCCATCAAGCCTATCCTCGAGCGCGTCAAGGCCGAAATGCCCCGCGTGGCGCAGCTCGACCTCGACGGTCTGCGCGCCGAAATCGACGGCGTACGCGCTAAAATCGCCGAGGCTATCGCTTCCGACAACGAGGCCGTGGCCAAACTCCGCGAAGAGGTAGAGACTCTGCCCTTCGAGGAGCGCCAGCCCCTGTGGGACAAAATCGACGAACACGAGAAGCACATCCTCGACATCCTCGAGGACCAGCTCAACGAGCATCTGCCCGTGGTGTTCGCCACACTGCGCGAGACTGCCGCACGCTTCGCCGCCAACGACACCATCGAAGTGACAGCCACCGAGTTCGACCGCGAGCTCGCCGGCCAGGGCCGCGAGTTCGTCAGCATCGAAGGCGACAAGGCCATATGGAAAAACCGCTGGATGGCAGGCGGCAACGAAATCGTGTGGGACATGGCTCACTACGACGTGCAGCTCATCGGCGGTATCGTGCTCCATCAGGGCAAAATCGCCGAGATGGCTACCGGCGAGGGCAAGACCCTCGTGGCCACCCTCCCCGTGTTCCTGCGCTCGCTCTCGCGCCGCGGCGTTCACGTGGTGACTGTCAACGACTACCTGTCCAAGCGCGACTCCGAGTGGATGGGCCCGCTCTACATGTTCCACGGCGCAAGTGTGGACTGCATCGACAAGCACGAGCCCAACTCGCCCGAACGCCGCCGCGCCTACGAGTGCGACATCACCTACGGCACCAACAACGAATTCGGCTTCGACTACCTGCGAGACAACATGGCCATGCGCCCCGAGGACCTCGTGCAGCGCAAGCACTACTACGCCATCGTCGACGAGGTCGACTCCGTCCTTATCGACGACGCCCGTACGCCGCTCATCATCTCGGGTCCCATTCCCCGCGGCGACGACCAGCTCTTCAACGAGTACAAGGCCAACGTAAAGAAGGTGGTGGACGCCCAGCAACGCCTTGTCACCGGCATCCTTGCCGAGGCAAAAACCAAGATTGCTTCCGACAGCAAGGAGGCTCAGAAGGAAGGCGCCATCCTGCTCTTCCGTGCCTACAAGGGTCTGCCCAAGAACAGCGCCCTCATACGCTTCCTCAGCCAGGACGGCATGCGCAACCTGCTGCTGCAGACCGAGGCACACTACCTGCAGGACAACTCGCGCGAGATGCCCTTCATCACCGACCCGCTCTACTTCGTCATCGACGAAAAGAACCGCTCGGTGGAACTGACCGACAAAGGTATCGACGAGCTCACCGGCCACGCACAGGACCCGCAGTTCTTCGTGCTGCCCGACATCACCACGCAGCTCAGCGAGCTTGAGCACACCGTGCCCGACCCCGCCGCCCGTCAGGAACGCAAGGACGAACTCATGGCCGAATACGCCGTCAAGAGCGAACGCGTGCACACCGTCACCCAGCTGCTCAAGGCCTATACCCTCTTCGACCGCGACATCGAATACGTCATCGACGACAACAAAATCAAGATTGTCGACGAGCAGACCGGCCGAATCATGGAGGGACGCCGCTACAGCGACGGTCTCCATCAGGCCATCGAGGCCAAGGAAGGCGTCAAGGTCGAGGCCGCCACGCAGACCTTCGCCACAATCACGCTGCAGAACTACTTCCGCATGTACCACAAGCTGGCCGGTATGACGGGTACCGCCATCACCGAGGCCGGCGAGTTCTGGGACATCTACAAGCTCGACGTAGTCACCATCCCCACCAACCGCCCCATCGCCCGCTTCGACCTCAACGACCGCGTGTACCGCACCAAGAAGGCCAAGTACAAGGCTGTCATAGACGAAATCGTGCGCCTTGTCAACGAAGGCCGTCCCGTGCTCGTCGGCACCACCAGCGTCGAAATCTCCGAGTTGCTGAGCCGTATGCTCCAGATTCAGAAGATTCCCCATCAGGTCCTCAACGCCAAGCTCCACCAGAAGGAAGCCGAGGTCGTGGCTCTCGCAGGCCGCAAGGGTGCCGTCACCATCGCCACCAACATGGCCGGCCGCGGTACGGACATCAAGCTCACCCCCGAGGTCAAGGAAGCCGGCGGTCTGGCCATCATCGGTACCGAGCGCCACGAAAGCCGCCGCGTCGACCGCCAGCTGCGAGGCCGTTCCGGCCGTCAGGGCGACCCGGGTTCGTCGGTATTCTTCGTGTCGTTCGAAGACCAGCTGATGCGTCTGTTCGCCACCGACCACGTCATGAAGATGCTCGACAGCCTCGGACTGAAAGAGGACGAGATGATTGAACACAAGATTGTCAACAACGCCATCGAGAAGGCACAGAAGCGCGTCGAGGAGAATAACTTCGGCATCCGTAAGCGCCTGCTCGAGTTCGACGACGTCATGAACAAGCAGCGTACATACATCTACGAACGCCGCCGCCATGCCGTCCTGGGCGAACGTATCGGCGTGGACATCATGAACATGCTCTATGACACCGTCGAGAACATCGTCATCAACTTCGAGGCTGCCAACGCCTACCCCGACCTCTGCACCGAACTCTTCCGCGTGCTGGCCATTGAGGCGCCGTTCACCGAAAGCGAGTACGCCAACATGACCCGCGAGGAGAAAATCGAGACTCTCCATTCCGCCGCCGTCGCCGCGCTCGACCGCAAGAGCGACCGCATCCGCGAAATCGCCCTGCCCGTGCTGAGCCGCATGGCTGCCGAGCATCCCGAGTACGACGGCCTCGTCCTGGTACCCATCACCGACGGCAAGCGCGTGTTCAACCTGCGCGTCGACCTGCGCACATCGGTGTCGAGCGAGTGCCGCAACGTCATCAAGGAATGGCACAAGGCCCTGATGCTGGTCACCATCGACGAACTCTGGAAGGAGCACCTGCGCGAGCTCGACCAGCTGCGCCAGAGCGTGCAGAATGCCGCTTACGAGCAGAAAGACCCGCTGGTAATCTACAAGGTAGAGTCGTTCCACCTGTTCGAGAATATGCTCAACGAGCTTAACGTAAAGGCAGTGTCGGCTCTCATGCGCGGCCAGATAAATGTGCGTCAGGCTCCTGCCGAACAGGCTCCCGCCGAAGCCGGCGAAGGCGCCGAGCAGCCCGCACGTCCGCAGCCCGACCTGCGTCAGACCCAGGCCGAACAGCCCCGCCGTCAGAACTATCAGGAAAGCAAGGCCTCGCTCCCCGGCGAGGAGGAACAGCGCCGCGTGGCCTCGGCCCGTCAGGGCGAGCAGCAGAAAGTGATGCCCGCCAAGGCCGCTCCCCGCGTAGGCCGCAACGATCCCTGTCCCTGCGGTTCCGGCAAGAAATTCAAGAACTGCCACGGACGCGGTCTCTGATTCCGACAAAAGAATCTGACGCTTATTTTGACAAAAAAGGACACTTCGGCATCGCCGTCGTGTCCTTTTTTGATTTGCCACATTGTCGAGATGAAAACTTTCGCTATCTTTGCCTTATAAAGTAATTCCCTAAAAACGCCTGTCTTTTTTCCATGAAAAAACTGTTTTTCGCCATCATATGCGTCCTTGCCTCGGCCTCGCTCGTCGCAAGCGACTACAGGCAGGCGCTGCACGCAAGCCTCGACGCCTACGACTATCCAGCGGCCGACAGCATACTCTCGGCTTGGAGCGCTGCAGAACCCGACGACCCCGCACTCTATGCCGGACGCTTCCGTTATCTGCTCGAAATAGCCCGCAATCCCACCGTCAACCGTACCACCCAAAGCCATCAGGAAGAAGGGATGTCTTTCATATACGAGTCCGTGGAGATTGGCTTCACCGGACCGGACAACGCCCCCAACGACTCGCTTGTGCGCGAGGCCTTCAAGACCATCGACGCCGGTATCGCCCGCAATCCCGCCCGCCTCGACCTGCACTTGGACAAGGCGTCGGGAGCCTGTTCGTTCAATCGCTTCGATGTATGCGCCGATGCCGTCGACAGCATTATCGCACGCTCGCAGACCACTGATTTTCAATGGCTCGACGGCAACAATGAGCCTATGCCCGACGCCCGCGAGGAACTTCCGGTATTACTGTATGACTACCTTGCAGGTATACAGGATGCCGGATGCGACAGCCTCGCCCTACGCCTTGCCGACAGGATGATAGAGGTCTTTCCCGACAATATCCTCGCATTCAACTTTCCCGGCGCTTATTACTATAACCGCGGCGAATACGACGAGGCTCTGGAATACTTCGAACGCGCCCTCGCCATCGCACCGCGCGATAATACCATCAAGCTCAACATTGCCCTTGTCAAATTCAGGCAGGGAAAGAATGACGAAGCTCTGGAAATCTACTCCACTGTCGTCAATGACCCCGAGGCCAATTTCGAACAGCGCGCGCAGGCTGCCCGGATGATAGACCACATTAACACTCCCTTGCGGCCGATGGAAAAGTACGCCTACTTTTTCGACTATCTGCCCTTCTGCGCCGGACGTCTGGCGGAGCATATTGCCGCCGGCGACGTGCACCACATCAACAGCACCGTGCTCGCGTCCAACGGCTTTTCGTCGCCTTTCACCGACAGTCAGATCAAAGCCGAGGTCTTCGAGGATGGCGACCGACAGATCTATGTATGGACATTTCCACAGCCTGAGGATATTCCGATGTGCCACTACGTCGCTTTCGTGCCCGAGGACGATGCCTTCCGCTTGTATACACTTGAGAAGTCGCTGGAAGGGGCGTGGCTTGTCGGCAGCCAGTACGACGGCGTACATGCCAATTTCGGCGGCGTGATGCAGCCCGTGGAATCGTCCGAGATTTTCGTGCAGCTTCTCAAGTCCCTGGCACTGAGCGGCAATGAACCTCAGGCCACTTTCACCCGCCCCGGGCGATGACCCATATTCCGAATCAATAAAACCTAATTACCACATAAAGCCATGTTTCGCAAAATTCTGACACTAT
>JAIDUY010000153.1 GCA_029059965.1 Muribaculaceae bacterium | reverse complement strand
TCGGCAGGGATGGTGCTGAGTGTGGTATGGTCGCCGTCGCCTATGTCTTCGGCGAATGCCAGCTCGAGGAGCTGGTCGATGAGTTCGTCTTTGGTTTTCATCTGTACTGTGGTTTATGCGTGACAAAGTTAGCAAAAAAATAGCTATCTTTGCAAAACATTCTTTTTGCTTCTGCAAACCGAAAGCCTGACTTATGAAAATCAAGCTACTATGTATGGGGAAAATACGGCAGCCGCAGGTGGCGGAGCTGGTCGACGGCTATGCCCGCAACATCGGCCACTACTACCCCTTCGAGCTCACCGCCCTGCCCGATGTCCGCACAAGCCGCTCGCTGTCTGCCGATAAACAGAAGGAAAACGAAGGCGAACGCTTCCTGGCCGAGATTACGCCGCAGGATTTCGTCGTCCTGTTCGACGAGCGTGGCCGTGAGTTCACCTCGCGCGGCTTTTCGGAGTTCCTCGAGCGCAAGAATATGGACGGCGTGCGCCGCGCCGTCTTCATCATCGGGGGGCCTTACGGATTCAGCAAGGCCGTCTACGACCGTGCCGACACGATGATGTCGCTCTCGCAGATGACTTTCCCCCACGAACTGGCGCGTCTCTTTGCCGTGGAGCAGCTGTACCGTGCCGGTACAATCATGCGCGGCGAACCTTATCATCACGACTGACGACAATGGCAAATCTGCTTACAGTTGAAAATCTTACCAAGGGCGTGGGCGACCGCACCCTGTTCAGCGACATAACATTCGGCGTCGACGAAGGCGAGAAAATCGGCATCGTGGCCCGCAACGGTACGGGCAAGAGTACCCTGCTGAGCATCATCGCCGGCGCGCAGAGCGCCGACAGCGGCCGCGTCGTGTGCCGCAACGGCCTGCGCATCGGCTATCTGCCTCAGGAACCAGTTTTCGCCGAGGGTGCCACCGTGGCCTCGGCCGCCCTCGACACCGACGACCCTCTGGCCGCCGTAGTGCGTGACTTCGCCGAGGCGAGCGCCACAGGCGACCCCGACAGGCTGCACGACGCCGTGCAGGCTATGGACGCCGCTTCGGCCTGGGACTATCAGGACCGCCTCAACCAGGTGCTCACACGTCTGGGACTGCCAGACGGCGCACAGCCCGTGGCTCAGCTGTCGGGCGGCCAGCGCAAGCGTCTGGCCCTGGCACGCATCGTGATGCAGGAAGCCGACTTCCTGCTCCTCGACGAGCCTACCAACCACCTCGACATCAGCACCATCGAATGGCTTGAGGCGTATCTGCGCCGTTCGCGCGCCACACTGCTGATGGTGACGCACGACCGCTACTTCCTCGACCGCGTCTGCAACCGTATCCTCGAGATGGACCGCGGCAGCGTGTTCTCCGTCAACGGCAACTACGACATGTTCCTGCGCCGCCGCGCCGAACGCATCGAGGCTATGGAGACCGAGCTGTCGAGGGTGCGCAACACCCTGCGCAAGGAGCAGGACTGGATGAGCCGCCAGCCTCAGGCACGCGGCGGCAAGGCCAAATTCCGCATCGACGCCTTCCACGACCTGCGCGAGCGTTCACGCGTCGACACCTCTGAACGCAATGTCAGCCTCGACGCCCGTTCCAGCCGCATAGGCTCTAAGATTTTCGAAGCCGAGGGTGTGAGCAAGCGCTTCGGCGACAAGATTATCCTCGACTCATTCACCTACACTTTCGCCCGCGGCGAGAAAGTTGGTATCGTCGGACCCAACGGCGTGGGCAAGAGCACCTTCATCAAGATGCTCCAGGGCCTCGTGCCCGCTGACTCGGGCCAATGGAACGTCGGCGAGACCGTGCGCTTCGGTTATTACAGTCAGGACGGCATCGAATTCGACACTTCGATGAAGGTCATCGACGCCGTGCAGGCCATAGCCGAGGACATCACCCTCGCCCCGGGGCAGCACATCGCCCCGATGCAGTACCTGCAGCGCTTCCTTTTCTCGCCTGCCGACCAGCAGAAATACATCTACAAGCTCAGCGGCGGCGAGCGATGCCGCCTGCACCTCGCCACGGTGCTGATGCGTCAGCCCAACTTCCTGATTCTGGACGAGCCCACCAACGACCTCGACATCATCACCCTGGGAATACTTGAGGAATACCTCGCCGAATTTAAGGGATGCGTCATCGTGGTGAGCCACGACCGCTTCTTCCTCGACAGCATCGTCGACCATCTCTTCGTCATGGAGGGCAACGGCACCGTCCGCGACTTCCCCGGCAACTACAGCGACTACCGCGCATGGCAGGACGAGGCACGCCGTCTCGCCGAAGACACCCGGCCCAAGCAAAAGAGCGCCGAGCCTGTCCGTCAGCGCTCCGAGCGTCCGGCCAAACTGACTTTCAAGGAGCGCAAGGAGATGGAAGAACTCGAGAAGACGATGGAGGTTCTCGGCGAGGAGAAGTCCGCCCTCGAAGCCTTCTTTGCCTCGGGCGAGACCTGCAACGACTACGACGCCCGCGCCTCGCGCTACCGTGCTGTCTGCGACGAGCTCGACGAGGCCGAGATGCGCTGGCTCGAACTATCGGAAAAAGCATGAGAAAGCCACTTGCCATACTGCTCGCCGCCATAGCCGTGCCGGCCGCAGCCTCCGAAGCCCCCTCCGACAGCGCGAGGGCTCCGCACCGTCTGCGCCCCCTCGAGGTACTCGGCGTGAAGCAGAGCCCCGAAGCCATGAGCGCCGAGGCCGTGACAAGGCTTACGGGAGCCGAAGCACGCGCCGCCGGCATTGAGAGCCCCCACAGCCTCGGCGAGATAGCGCCCAACTTCTACATGCCCGACTACGGCTCGCGCATGACCTCCAGCATCTACGTACGCGGTCTCGGCGCCCGTATCGACCAGCCCGTCGTCGGCCTGACCGTCGACAATGTGCCGTTCCTGAACAAGGATGCCTACGACTTCGACATCGCCGACATAGCCTCCATCGAGATTCTGCGCGGCGCTCAGGCCGTGCTAAACGGTCGCAACACAATGGGCGGACAGATAAACATTCGCACCCTGTCGCCGCTCGACACCCGCGGCGTGCGTCTCTCGGCGGGCTACGGCAACGGCAATACGGTCACGGCCTCGGCCGCAGTCTACCATCCGTTCAGCCGCAGCCTCGGTATGAGCGTGTCCGGACAGTTCCGCCATACCGACGGCTTCTTCCGCAACGGCTATACGGGCAAGCTGCTCGACGACGAGAACTCAGGCTCGGCACGCTGGAAAACGGCATGGCGCCCTTCGGAAGCTCTGTCTGTGACCAACACCGCCTCTGTGGCCCTGTCGCGTCAGGGCGGCTATCCCTACGAATCGGTCGCCACGGGCACCATAGCCTACAACGACACCTGCTCCTACCGCCGCACCCTCTTCGCCGACGGTCTGACGGTGGCCTGGGCGGGCAAGCGCGTCGTGGTGAGATCTGTTAACTCGGTGCACTATCTCGCCGACGACATGCGCCTCGACCAGGACTTCCTGACCGACGACTACTTCACCCAGCGTCAGAAACGCCGTGAATGGACATGGACCGAAGACCTCTTCACCCGCGGCAGCCGCGGCAACTACGGCTGGCTCGGCGGCGTGTTCGCCTTCTATAAATCCACTTCGATGCAGGCTCCCGTCACCTTCCGCGACGACGGCATAAGCCGTCTCATCGAGTCGCACCGCAACGACGTCAATCCCGACTATCCCATCAGCTGGGACAGCCGCAGCTTCACCCTCGGCAGCGACTTCGACCTGCGTGCCGGCGGCATTGCGTTCTACCACGAAAGCACCTATACACTCGGGCGCTGGCGCTTCGAGGCCGGCCTGCGTCTGGACTACGAGCACGCCGCCCTCGACTATGTCAGCCACTGCAACACGGGCTTCACTACATGGCAGGTACACCCCGACGGCACTCGCACCAAGTTCATGCACACGCCCGTAGTCATCAACGACGGCGGCGGCCTGTCGCAGCACTTCCTCGAATTTCTGCCCAAGGTGACCGTGGCCTACGACTACGAGCCCTTCGCGCCCTACTTCAACTTCTCCAAGGGCTACAAGGCAGGCGGCTACAACACGCAGATGTTCTCCGACGTGCTCCAGCAGCGCATAATGAGCGAGATGGGCATAGCATCGCCCTACACTCTGGAGCAGATTGTAGCCTACCGGCCCGAGCGCAGCTTCAACTACGAGCTCGGCTTCCACAGCAGCCTTGCCTCGGGCGCGCTCGCCATCGACGGCGCCCTCTTCGCCATCGACTGCCGCAACCAGCAGCTCACCACCTTCCCCGCCGGAACAACGACAGGACGAGTGATGACCAACGCCGGACGCACCCGCAGCCTCGGCGCCGAACTCACCGCGCAGTGGACCGCCACTTCCGACCTCCATCTCAGGCTGAGCTACGGCTACACCAACGCCACATTTCGCCGCTACAACGACGGCCGCGCCGACTACCGCGGCAAGAGGGTGCCCTACGCCCCCGCGAACACCGTCTACGCCTCGGCTTCATACAGAATAACGCCGCTCGAATTTCTGGGCGTCACGCCCGCTGTCGACGCATCCGTACGCTGCGCCGGTCCTATCTACTGGGACGAGGCCAACATCTACCGCCAGCCCTTCTACGCCGTAGCCGACGCATCGCTGCGTTTCGCCGCCGAGCACTGGAGCCTGCGCCTGTGGTGCGACAACATCACCGGCACGCGCTACTCCACCTTCCGCTTCGTGTCCATCGGCAATACCTTCCTGCAGCGCGCCCGTCCCCGCACCTTCGGCGCCACAATCCGCGTCCGTCTCTGAAATAAGGTAATTCCGCATCTTACATAGACCCACATAAAACAGCGCAGCCCTGCGGAAACGGGGCTGCGCTGTTTTATTGGGGGCGTATGTCTGCCTGCTTACGGACGGGATACGGACTGAAGTTCCTGAACGGAAACGACGGCACCGGACTTGTCCTTGATTTCCTCACGTACCAGGCCGATGCCGGGAGCGTACCACGAAGTGGCGTTCATCTTGACGGTTTCGCTGCCGAAGGCCTGCTTGAACACATAGGAAATCTTGAGGCAGTCGTCGAAAGTACCGGCGGGAACAGTCACGGCCTCGTGGCCGAGCACCTTGCCGCCGCTGATGCCGAGGCTCATATTTGCGCCCAGGCCGAGGCTGACGCGCATGGTGCAGTTGGGAATCTTGGCGCCCTCGGCGGCATTGGGGTCGAGGGTGAGCTGGAGCTTGCCCGAGGGACGAATCTGTGCGGCCACGCTCTCAAGGTCCTGCGGGCTGACGTACTGGCCTGCGGCTTCGGCCTCGGAGCGGATGGAGTTGACGATGAGGTCGCGGAAGTCGTCGACGGTCATGATGGTGACGACCGTAGGGGCTTCGGCGGTGGTGTAGGAGTACATGGTGCGGGTGTCGGGCTCGGTGGTGAGCGAACCGGCGGTGTCGTGGACCGAGGTCGTGCGCACTATCGTGGCGCCGCCGTCGGCGTAGACGCTGTCGACGGTCTCGGTGACGGTCTTGACGGCGTGTTCGGGAATTTCGGTGTTCTCGGTGTAGCGCAGCACCGTGCCTGCCTGCGTGGGGCAGTACTGGGCATGGGCAGCCGCTGCGACAAGCACGCAGGCTGCGGCGGTAAAGATACGGGACATAGTCATTGATGTGCAGTTAATGAGTGGAATGATAGTTTATTTCTTAAGTATTTGGTCGATGGCAAGCTCGATTTCCTTACGCACCGAAGGTCGGGCAAACTCGGTGGAGGTGCGGCGCACCTTTTCGAGGGCTTCTTCGAGGAACTCGCCTTCGGAAGCGAGGGCGACGTAGTGGGCGGCAAGCGCCGGCACGGCCCTGCGCAGGGGCTCCGAGAGGTCGTAGCGCGCGGCGGCTCCGAGAATCATGCGCCAGGCGCCGTACACCAGTCGGGCCTGCTGACGCACATCCGCACCGAAAGCCGCGAACTCGCGCAGACTGGCCTTTATGACGGATATACGCGCCTTGCTACGTCCCCACCTCGTGCGGCTCAGCTCCTTGGCAATGATGTCGACATGATGCTCGTAGAGCCTGTCGACATCAGGATTGAGAAAAAACTCGAAGTATTCCTTTGCCTTGGCCGACGAGTCATAGGCCGCAAGCACAACTTCGATGAGCTGTGCTTGCGTGAATGACTGTAGTTCTTTGCGCAGACGGGCTTTCGACATCAGGGACGCGCGGTCATCATTCGGCTGCTGCCTCGGGCTTGAGCCAGCGGTCGAACCAGCGGAAGAACATACGCTGCCACAGAACGGCATTCTGAGGCTTAAGAATCCAGTGGTTCTCGTCGGGATAGATTACCATCTCGGCGGGGATGCCGCGGAGCTTGGCGGCATTGAAGGCTGCCATGCCCTGCGAGGCGAGGATGCGATAGTCGTACTCGCCGTGGCTGATCATGATGGGAGTATCCCAGCGGTCGACGAAGCGGTGGGGCGAGTTGGCGAAGGTGCGCTGTGCTGCGGCGTTGTCGCGGTCCCAGAATGCGCCGCCCATGTCCCAGTTGGCGAACCACATTTCCTCGGTCTCGAGGTACTGCTGCTCCATGTTGAAGATGCCCGCATGGGCCAGGAGCGCGGCGAAGCGGCCTTCGTGGTTGCCGGCGAGATAGTAGACGGAGAAGCCGCCGTAGCTGGCGCCGGTAGCGCCGATGTGGTCAGCGTCGATATAGGGCTCGCGGCGCACGTCATCGACAGCAGCGAGGTAATCGGCCATATTCTGTCCGGGATAGTCCTTGGAAATCTGAGCGTTCCACTCGGAACCAAAGCCGGGCAGGCCGCGGCGGTTGGGCGCGATGACAACGTAGCCGTTGGCGGCCATCAGGGCCAGGTTCCAGCGATAGCTCCAGAACTGGCTGACGGGCGACTGGGGGCCGCCCTGACAGTACAGAAGCGCGGGATACTTTTTGGCGGGGTCGAACTGCGGGGGGTAGACAACCCAAGTGAGCATTTCCTTGCCGTCGGTGGTGGGCACCATGCGCTTCTCGACGGTGGGCATGTCGATGCCGGCGAAGATGTCGCCGTTGATGTCGGTCAGGGGCCACAGGGCGCTGCGGCGTCCCACGGGGTTGAGGTCGATGGTCATCACCTCGTTGGGACGGAGCATGGAGTGGCACATGGTGACAACCTTCCCGGGAGTCACGGCCAGGCTCGTGAAGTCGGCACGTACGTCGGTGAGCTGCTTGATTGCTTTGTCGGCAAGTGCGATGCTGAACACGGGGATGACGCCGTCCTTGGGAGCGATGAAGACGATGCCGCGCGAGTCAGGCATCCATGCGAACTCGTCGATGCTGTAGTCCCAGTTGTCGGTGAGCTCGGTCTTTACTGCGGTATGGGTGTCGAGGATGAACAGGCGGTTGCGGTCGCTCTCGTAGCCGTCGTGCTCCATGCTGAGCCAAGCCAGATAGTTGCCGTCGGGCGAGAATGCGGGCATTGTGTCATAGCCCATCATACCCTCGGTGAGGTTGTGGGTCTCGCCGCTCTCGATGTTATAGGCATAGAGGTCGGAGTTGGTCGACAGGGCGTACTCCATGCCGGTCTTCTTGCGCGACACATAGACGAGAATCTTGCCGTCGGGGCTCCATGCAAAGGACTCGACGCCGCCGAAGGGCTTCATGGGAGCTTCGAAAGGCTCGTCGGCCATGATGTCGGTAAGGTCGCTTACGGTGTTGCCGTCGAAGCGGCCGATGAAGGGATGGGGAATCTCGGTCACCCATTCGTCCCAGTGCTTGTACATGAGGTCGTCGACCACACGTCCTGTGGCCTTGGGCAGATCGGGATAGATGTCGCCGGCGTTGCGGGCGTACTTGACCTTGCCGATTACCACGATTCTGCTCTCGTCGGGCGACAGCAGGAAGCCGTCGATGCCGCCGGGATGGCTGGAAGCCTGCACACGCTCGGAGCCGTCGGCCTTCATGGTCCACATCTGGGCGTTGCCGGCGGCGTCGGGAAAGAGGAATGCTATGCGG
>JAIDUY010000152.1 GCA_029059965.1 Muribaculaceae bacterium | reverse complement strand
GATGCCGAACCCGCCCAGGGCGCTGACCACGCCGACTGGAGCCGCAACGCCGTAATCTACGAGGTTAACACCCGCCAGTACTCCGACTCCGGCACTTTCAACGCCTTCGCGGCCGAACTGCCCCGTCTCAAGGACCTCGGAGTGGACATCCTCTGGTTCATGCCCATACATCCCATCTCGGAAGTGAACCGCAAGGGCGAGCTCGGCAGCTACTACGCCGTGCGCGACTACAAGGCCGTCAACCCCGAATTCGGCACATTCGACGACTTCAAGGCTGTCGTCGACTCCGCACACGCCGCAGGCATGAAAGTCATCATCGACTGGGTTCCCAACCACACCGGCTGCGACAACGCATGGGTGACCGAACACCCCGACTACTACAAGCGCAACGAGCAGGGCGAGATGTTCGGCCCCTTCGACTGGACCGACGTCTACGAACTCGATTACGCCAACCCCGAGACACGCGCCGCCATGATTGACGCCATGCAGTACTGGGTACGCGAGGCCGGCATCGACGGCTTCCGCGCAGACGTCGCAGGCCGTGTGCCCGTCGACTTCTGGAACGACGCCCGCGTGGCTATTCAGGAAGCCGCCGGCGACCGCCCCGTATTCATGCTCGCCGAGGCTACCGAGCCCGAGCTCGTCGAGAAGGCTTTCGACATGGACTACAACTGGCCCATGAAGGACCTCTTCAGCGAAATCGCCGCCACCGCCGGTCAGTACACCTACGCCAAGGAAGGCGAGCAGCCCCGCACCTTCCCCGTGAAGTATGCCGCCGCCATCGACTCCCTCCTCGCCGTGCAGGCCGAGCAGTATCCCGCCGACTCCTACATGATGAACATGACCTCCAACCACGACCTCAACTCGTGGGAAGGCACTGAGTTCGAGCGCCTCGGCAGCCTCCACAAGGCTTTCGCCGTCCTCTCCTACACCCTGCCCGGCATGCCCCTCATCTACACCGGTCAGGAGACAGGCATGAACCGCGCCCTCGAGTTCTTCGTCAAGGACAATCCCCCCGCCTTCGAGCCCCGCAACGACTACTTCACCTTCTATCAGCGCCTCAACGCCCTCAAGCACAACCGCGCCGAGCTCGCCGCAGGCACTGCCGGAGGCAGCCTCGACCGTATCGACACCGGCAACCCCGCGCTCTATGCGTTCAACCGCACTCTCGACGGCAACACCACATACGTCGTTGTCAATCTGAGCAATGACACCCAGGCAATCGCTCCCGAAGCACTGATGCAGATTTCCGGCACCGACGCCTTCACCGGCGAGACCGCCGAAGCACGCGCAGAGTTCGGCCCCGGCGAATACCAGGTTCTGACAATCAACGCCGAACGCTGATCATGGCCGACCAGACACGCTGGACCGAAATTGAGCACTTGCCGGAGTGGGACGAAGAGTTCTACCACATCTATACAGCTAAGAAATTCGGTAAGTGGGTGATGATAAAGACCCTGCGTCCCGAGTACCGCGACAATCCCGAATATCAGTCCCTGATTGAGCGCGAGTTCGACGTGCGCTATAACCTGGCGCATCCGAATATCGTGATGATAAACGACTTCGAGGAAATCCCCGGAATCGGACGCTGCATCGTCACCGACGATGTCTACGGCGACTCGCTCCGCAAGCTCATCAACGAAAAGCGTGTCACCATGGCGCATATCAGTCAGATGCGCCATCAGCTGGTCAATGCCATGGAGTATATCCAGACAAACCACATCGTCCACCCGCAGCTGAAGCCCGAGAACATCATCTTCACCGAGAACATCGGCAACCTCAAGCTTATCGATGTCGGATTCGAGCAGCGGCCCTCGCTGAGTCGCCGTCAGCTCTCCGACGACATCTACAACTATGGCGTAGTCCTGGGCGAGGCTCTCGATGCCGTCGGCAGCACCGACCCGATTCTGCGCAGGGTGGTGCGCCGCTGCACCGACCCCAATCCCGCGCACCGCTTCCGCGACCTCGAGCAGCTCCATCTCGCCCTCGAGGGGCGCAGTCAGAAGCGTTTCTACATCATGGTGGCCGTCGTACTGTTCGTGATGTTCCTGCTCGTCGCCTGGCTCCTGTCGCCACTGAGGCCCGCTCCGGCCGTTTCCGGCACCGGTTTCATCGGTCTGTTCTGACACGGCGGCAGGCTCACTTTCCATACCCCCTTATTTCTATGTCCTCTGTTTTCGTACATCCCATATATTCCGCCGACCAGTTCGAGCAGTACGTGCGCTTCGGCATCGACCTCTACAAAGGCAACGATTGCTACGTGCCGCCGCTGATACGCGACGACATGGCCACTCTCAACCCCGACGTGAACCCTGCCTTCGATTTCTGCGAGGCGCAGTCGTTCATGGCGTTCCGCAACGGCGAGCCCGTCGGAACCATTACGGGCATCATCAACAAAGTGGCTAACGAGAAGACCGGCCGCCACGACCTCCGCTTCGGATTCCTCGAGTTCATCGACGACGCCGAAGTGGTCGACGCTCTCTTCGAGGCCGTGCAGGACTGGGGACGCAGCCGGGGCATGACCGAAATCGTCGGACCCATGGGATTTTCCGACATGGATCACGAAGGCATGCTCATCGAAGGCTTCGACCAGCTCGGCACCATGGCCACAATCTACAATCCGCCCTACTACCCCGAGCATATGGCGCGCCTCGGATTCGAAAAGGACGTCGACTGGGTAGAGTTCCGCATCAAGGTGCCTGAGGCAATCCCCGAGAAGCATCAGCGCATCGCCGAAATCGTATCGCGCAAGTTCGGCCTCCATGTACCCCACTTCAAGAACATCAAGCCCCTGGCAAAGAAGTACGGTCAGGCCATATTCGATCTCATCAACGAGGCATATGCCGGACTCTACGGCTACTCGCCTCTGACCGAGCGCCAGATTCAGTACTACATCGCCGAGTACATCGGCATGCTCACCCCGGATAATGTCTGCCTCGTTGTCGACGCCGACGACCGTCTCGTGGCCGTGGGCATCTCCATGCCCTCTATGTCGCGCGCGCTGCAGAAGAGCCGCGGCCGCCTCTGGCCCACAGGCTGGTTCCACCTGCTCAAGGCCCTCAAGGGCGGCAGCGACGTGGTCGACCTGCTCCTTGTCGCCGTCAAGCCCGAATTTCAGGGCAAGGGCGTCAACGCGCTGCTGTTCAACCACCTTATCCCCACTTTCAATGCCCGCGGATACAAGGAAGCCGAGAGCAACCTCGAACTTGAAGGCAACGAAAACGTTCAGAAACAGTGGGAGTACTTCGAACGCCGCCAGCACCGCCGCCGCCGCGCATTCCGTAAGGCCATACCCGCACCCGTGCCCGAGACCAAGTAAGCCGGGCGCTCTCCCGACAATCCTCCGCCTCCTCTGACTACCATATACTATGGAACATCCTGAAAACGACGACAAATATACCGGACTGACAGTCAACAGCGGCGTCGTACAGCCGCCGTCGGTCAATCCATATCTCAACAAGCGTCCGCGGCGCAAGCCCCTGCCTACGGCGTCGGAGCTCGTCGAGGGCATCCTCAAGGGCGATGTCACAGCCCTGAGCCGCGCGGTAACCCTGGTCGAAAGCCTCGCGCACGACCACTACGCCCTGGCGCAGGAGGTGATAGACAAATGTCTGCCCCATTCGGGCAACTCGCGCCGCATAGGCATCACCGGCGTCCCCGGCGCCGGAAAGAGCACCAGTATCGACGTGTTCGGTCTTCATGTGCTCCGCGAGGGCGGCAAGCTCGCCGTTCTGGCCATCGACCCCTCCAGCGAGCGCACAAAGGGGTCCATACTCGGCGACAAGACGCGTATGGAGAAGCTCGCTGTCCATCCTTCGGCATTCATCCGCCCCAGCCCCTCGGCAGGCTCGCTCGGCGGCGTGGCGCGCAAGACCCGCGAGACCATAGTGCTCTGCGAGGCTGCGGGCTACAACAACATATTCGTCGAGACCGTGGGCGTAGGACAGAGCGAGACCGCCGTGCATTCCATGGTCGACTTCTTCCTTCTCATCCAGATTGCCGGTGCAGGCGACGAGCTGCAGGGCATCAAGCGAGGCATCATGGAGATGGCCGACGGCATTGTCATCAACAAGGCCGACGGCGACAACATCGGCCCGGCGCAGCTCGCCCAGGCGCAGTTCCGCTCGGCTCTCCACCTCTTCCCGCCGACGGCCTCAGGCTGGCGCCCCGAAGTACTCACCTACTCGGGCTACTACGAGCTCGGCATACCCGAGGTATGGGACATGATCGACCGCTACTTCGCCTTCGTCAAGGCCAACGGCTACTTCGATACCAAGCGCCGCGAGCAGGCACGATGGTGGATGTACGAAACCATCGACGAGCAGCTGCGCAAGCACTTCTACGACAATCCCGACATCGCCGCGCGCCTTGCTGCAGCCGAGGCCGACGTACTGGCCAACCACCGCTCCAGCTTCGCCGCCGCAGCAGACGTCCTCAATCATTACTTCGACAGCAAGATGCTATGAAAGCCGCAGTTCGATTCCTGATGATTGCGTCGATGCTCCTCCTTGCCGCGGCAGCCTCGGCGCGTGTCCCCGGCAGCAAGGTCGGCGTGAGCTTCGACCGTACCCTGGCCGACTTCGGCAATGTCCATGCCGATGCCGACCATGTGTCCGTCCGTTATGTCATGACAAATAACGGCGAGGGCGCCGTGGCCATCCTTTCGGCGCGAGCCTCATGCGGGTGCACCGAACCCTCCTACCCCCGCAAGCCCGTCATGCCGGGCGACTCGGCCGTCATCAACGTCACCTTCAACACCGTCGGCCAGCGAGGCGAGGTGGACAAGGAAGTGACCCTGCGCCTGCGCAACGCCGCCGGAAAGAGCGAGAAAGTGCAGCTGCAGCTCAGAGGTGTCGTGATTCCCTGACCTATACAATATGCGCAGCCCGTTCTCATGACGGGCTGCGCATATTGTCTGACTTATATAAAACTAATGTGGCGACGCCGTCACGGTGTCGCCACATTAGATAATAAACCAATCATTATCACATTTCTTGCAATGGAAAAAGTAATCTTGCTATGTACTATTAGAACACGGACAGGCATGAATGGTTCAGTGCAGGACGAAAAAAATTGCATCTTTTTTTCAGGAAAAATACAACATTGACTGACAGACAGGCGTTTATGTCTTGAATAAATTTTCCCTGAAAATTATATCTTAACCTCGGTTAACGGGTGTGGGTATTGAACTTGCCCGACGTTCCGACTAATTTTGCATCAGAAACAAACAAAACTCCTCCATATAAATGAGCACTAAAGCAGAAAAAACCAAGAAAACCGCCGCCAAGGCAGCCGCCGACCCCCGGGCCGCACGTCTGGACGCACTCGCACAGGCCATGGGCCGCATCGAAAAAGCATATGGCCGCGGCGCCATCATGAAGATGGGCGACGATGTAATCGAAGATATCGAGGTGATACCCTCCGGTTCCATAGGTCTCAACTACGCCCTCGGTGTGGGCGGCTATCCCCGTGGCCGCATCATCGAAATCTACGGTCCCGAGTCTTCCGGTAAGACTACCCTTGCCATCCACGCCATCGCCGAGGCTCAGAAGGCAGGCGGCATCGCGGCAATAATCGACGCCGAGCACGCTTTCGACCGCTTCTATGCGCAGAGCCTGGGCGTGGACATCAACAACCTGCTCATCTCCCAGCCCGACAACGGCGAGCAGGCTCTCGAGATTGCCGAGCAGCTCATACGCTCCTCCGCCATCGACATCCTTGTGGTCGACTCCGTAGCCGCGCTGACACCCAAGAACGAAATCGAGGGCGAGATGGGCGACCGCAACGTCGGCCTCCAGGCACGACTCATGTCGCAGGCCATGCGCAAGCTCACCGGCGCCATATCGCGCACCAATACCACCTGCATCTTCATCAACCAGCTGCGCGAGAAAATCGGCTCCATGTTCGGTCCTGTCGAGACTACCACCGGCGGCAACGCCCTCAAGTTCTACGCATCGGTGCGCATCGACATCCGCAGCCGCACAATGATCAAGGACGGCGAGGAAGTCCTCGGACGCCGCGCCTTCGTCAAGGTGACCAAGAACAAGGTTGCGCCTCCTTTCAAGCGTGCCGAATTCGACATCATGTTCGGCCACGGAATTTCGCAGGACGGTGAAATCATCGACCTCGGCGTGCAGTACGACATCATCAAGAAGAGCGGCTCGTGGTTCAGTTACGACGGCTCCAAACTCGGTCAGGGTCGTGACGCCGCCAAGGCCACCATCGCCGACAATCCCGAACTCGCCCAGGAGATTGCCGAGAAGATTTTCGCTGCCATGAAGGGCGACCCCAAGGAACTCCCCCGCCCTGAATCCGCCGCCAAGACTACCGACGCCGACGCTCCCGCGCTCGATGCCGACGACTTCGACGACGATCTCCCCGACGATTTCTCCATCGAGGAAGACCTCTGATATATTACACACATTCCGATAAAAGCTCCGCAAGACCGCTCCGAAAAGCCGGCTTGCGGAGCTTTTTGGGGACGTACGTACTTTTTTCGTATATTTACCGTTTCTACAATATGTCTATGAAACGAATACTGACGGCAGCGCTACTTGCGCTCACTCTCCTTGCCGCTTCTGCCGCCGAGCCGCGCCGCGGCTACCGCGGATTTGTCGACATCGGCACCGACATCAACTCGTACATGACTGCCGACGGCTCGCACTTTGTCGACGGCGACCATTGGGAATACTACGGTGTCGGGCGGCGCACCTTTGCCAACGCCACTCTCTCGAGCTCGCACGGCTTCCAGTTCAACCCGCACTTCTTCCTGGGCGCAGGCCTTATGGGCGGATACTCCTCGCTCCTCGATGCCGCATATATCGGCATGTACGCCCACGCCCGACTCGACGAGACCTTCGGGCGCTACACTCCCTATGCCGACCTGCGCGTCGGCGTCCAGTTCCGTTCCGACGGCCCCGTCTACATCTCGCCCACAGTGGGTTACCGCTTCAATCTCGGCCGCAAGACAAACCTCAATGTAGGCCTGGGCCTGACCTTGACACACCGCCACGACCATAATCGCGACCTGGTCTACTACGACCACAACGGCAATCAGCGCTTCGTGATTTTGGGCTCGTCCAACTCATTAAAGCCGGCCTTCACGTTCCGTATAGGCGTGGATTTCTGACGGACATCAATCTGTCAGAGCCGGTTCTACAATAATTATTAACTGCAAGCCGCATTCCTCCGCCAGGGATGCGGCTTGCAGTTTTGTTGCATGGATTGTAAGTTTTTCGATTTATCACCCCCTACGCATCAATAATGCAAGGCTTTGGCTGCTCTTTGCTATTAATTTGCGGTGTCAAAACCAAACAGACCTTGATATTGAAATAACTTTACATTCTTTACTTATGAACTTCACAAGTGTATGCAAGGGCCTCGCCCTCGCCGTCGCCGTCGCCGCAGTTTTCGGCGCCGACGCAGCAGAGTCTAACTCGGCCATGATTATCGGCTATCCCGATAACAGCCACGACAACGCCCAGGAACGTGTCGCAGCCGACTTTTTCGTCAACGAAATCGGCGGTCAGCTCATCACTCCTGCGGAAATCTCCAAAATCGACGCCTCCAGGGTCGAAGCCATCTGGATTCACATCGACCGCACCAACCTCGCCCGCGGCTGGCAGAACCTCCCCGCAGCCTTCATCAGCGACGAGATAATCAGCGCACTGCGCAAGTTCGTCGAGGACGGCGGCAACCTCTACCTCTCCAAGTATGCCACCCAGCTCATCGTGCCCCTGCAGCGTGTCGACGCTCAGTATGCCCCCAACATCGTCAGCGAGGGCTCTGACGCCAATCCCGCCAACGGCGGCCCCGGCACCGACGTATGGACCGTCAACGCACACCTCGGCTACTGGAAGGGCTTCCTCGCTCCCGAAGAGGAACGCGACATGACCCAGGTCTACGACCGTCGCGGCCATGCCATCTACAATAACCTTACCGTATGGCCCGCCAAGGCAGGCGTAGGCTTCAGCGAGTTCGAGACCGACAGCTACGCCATGCTCGGCACCGGCAACGGCAGCGAGATGCACCGCGAGGACCACAACTGCATGTGGGACCTCAACGCCTACCAGTACACCGCCGACGGCCGCAACACTATGGAGAAGTTCGAGGCTCAGAACAACTGCGTCATCCTCGGCACATGGGGTCATGTAATTGACTTCGCCGTAGCCGGCATCATCGATTTCAATCCCGCCGCCGAAGGTCAGGGCCGCATCGTCGCCAACGGCCTCGCTGCCTGCGAATGGGCTCCCCGTTCGGGTGCCAACGCCTACCACCGCGACCTCAAGCAGCTCACCGCCAACACCATGAGCTACCTTGCCCGTCCCGGTCAGACCGGTGTCGAAGCCGACGGTATCGTAGAGGCTGACGAAGCTCCCGTCTACTACAATCTCCAGGGCGTGCGCGTCGAGAATCCCGCCGAAGGCCTCTACATCCGCGTTTGCGGTGGCAAGGCCGTCAAGGTGCTGGTGAAATAACGGAATCAACTTTTCTTCATGTAACAGCGGAGGCTGCACCATCAGGCGCAGCCTCCGCTTAATATTGGCCAATGGCATAGAAATTCGCTGAATCCTTGTAAAATAGAATATTATTTTTTAATTTTGAACCCAACTCGATTTCGTTTATGAAAATATAATGCCTACGATGAAACATTTTCTTATTGTCATATTATTTTTGTCGGTCTTATTCTCCACTGAAGGTCGGGCAAGTGACATCAGAAATTTTCAAGTCGGAGAATACATAGAGGGTGATTCAATTCCATATAGAATTGTCGATGAGACTTTTGAACTTTCTTTTAATGAATTGGCTGGCATGTTAGCTGGAAATGAGGCTTATTCCATGAAGCGTGCAGAATATCTTGTGGAGAATGCATATTATGGGGGTTCAATGAGCTATAATAAGTACTGCTCTGAAATAGATAGTGTGGTCCGGATTCTAAACCGCTTTATCGATGATAATAATATTCGGTCCTATCGGACAGCTCCGAATTTTGCCTTATTTCATTTTTTTACAAAGCCGTCACCACTAAACGGAAATCTAAAGTTCACCTACGACTTTGACAATCCAATCGGAAATGAAGATTGTAGTGTGCTTTTTACGTCTAAGGTTTTAGCAAGTCATAAGGGGCAATGTGCTTCCCTTCCGTTGTTATATAAGATTCTGTGCGACGAGCTTGGTGGAGAGTGTGCTCTTGCCTATGCGCCAATGCACCTGTATATCAAGCATCGTGGAGAAGATGGCCAATGGGTGAATGTGGAACTTACGCATGGAGGTCTTGTAAGAGATGTTTTCTTGATGGAGACTTTGAATATTTCGGCGGAAGCTGTCCGTAACCGAATCTTTATGGAGGCTTTGACCGAGAAAGAGAACATTGCACTAATGCTTGTTCAACTTGCCCGTATCTATAACTACAAATACAACAGTTATGATAATTTTGTGGAGAAATGTGTTGAGACAGTTTTGTCTGTGTTTCCAGATAATTGTGATGCATTAGTCATGAAAACAGCCTTTCTCCGCAGTCAGGCTAAGCAATATATGGAAACATACGGACTTGATGATTCCTACTTTCTCGCATCTGTGATAAGCGAATTTAATTCAATAATGAATCATCTTGACAGCCTCGGTTATTCACAGCCAACGCGAGAAGAAAGAGACCGCGAGATTGAAGAGGGGCGCCGATTGATGGAAAGCAGAAATTAGAGAAATAAATGAGAAGTTTATATTATACGGTTATCATTCTGGCGTTTGCCTTCTGTGGTGCTATTACGGCTTTTGGCTACGAATTTGGCGAAAGACCATACTTAGCGTTTGGGGATTCCACCAAGGTTCTTGAACCACCCCATAGAAGAGTTAATTGGACAATTATAGCCATACTGGAAGATTCCTCTTTTGTCCGTCTTGAAGTTGTGGATGACAATCTCGTAGTTTTCGATGCAGAAGGAACTGTCATAAAGACTCACACAGTGACTCCGGAGATGCGGGCAATGTTTACCTCAATTGACCCGATGGCTTCTGATATGGCCGGCTATTCGCCATATGCTTATTGTTATGGGAATCCGATTGGATTCGCTGATATGGATGGACTGAGGCCGACAGCTTACGAAAGCGCACTCATGGCTTCAGCAGTTTATCATGATCGAGAGAATTATAGTGAAAGGATTGCAGCTTTAAATGGATTGAATTGGGTTGTATCTTCTGTTGGAGGTGATTTGCAGCTCAATCACCCGGCAGGAACAGGTATTGGCTTGCAATCAATGGTATTTGAGAAGAGCACCGATGCTGGAATTGAGTATGCTTATGTTTATGCAGGAACAAATTCCTGGGAAGATTGTGTCGAAGACCTGACACAGATTGTCGGTATAACGGCTCAATATTCTAAAGCGATAGAAAACGCACGAGCAATCAGTACGGCAGTTGGCGAGAATGAACTTACTTTTGTAGGGCATTCAATGGGAGGAGCGGAGGCCGCAGCTGCGAGTATGGCTACAGGTAGAGCCGCAATAACATTCAATCCGGCAGCTGTAAGTATGGGCACAAGATTATTGAATGGCGCATATGGGAGAGGCGATATTGTTAATTACATAAGTAGCACCCCTGGCATTAAGGGTGTGCATCTGCCTGTAGATTACGTAACTCGTTTACAAAATAAATTGGGTATGTTTGCACCGGGTACATATAAACCTGTTCCGGTGGGTATTTTCCCATCACACGGTATTGATGAAATCGTAGATGCGCTAGCTCCCAATAATACGCCTAATTAAATTATAAACAATCAGTTAGCCATGGGCGAGAAAACGAGTAATATCATAAACAAAGGCATCAAAATATTCGCTGTATTATACGCGTTGTTTATATTAAAGCAGTGTTGTGGCATCTTCTATACGAAGATGACCCACATGTCGGCCTCAGATTTGGAATGGGTTCGTCCGGCCTCAAGATATATGCATGTGACATTTCGGTCCGATTCGGGCAATCAGGCACAACTGACAATTCTGCACAGTTATGTGAATAATGATACCAATCCGTTTTACATCAGTTCTTCGAAAGACACGTATGAGGCTAATGCTGCATACGAGTATGTTGTTGATAATTACGGTTCCGGCATGGATGGACGGTTCTCAATAGCGCGGTCGCTGAAAAATGACTCGTTGGTCTATAATGCAAGTTTAAATAAGTTTGGAACGTGGAGACATATTTTATTAAAACCGGAGTCGATAGATTTGAACGGGCGGCAGCTGGAGAACTGCCTTGTGGTGGACAGCATCAATGGCAGTCTTCCGCCATATTATCTAGAACATAATATAGAAGTGAAAAATCCGGTTTCCAAGTTTATAATCAGTAAAGATTACGGACTGGTTTATTTCAGATATAAAACCGGCGAGGAGTTCTACCGCGATTTCTGAGCCTGTCGCTTATGCCATAAAAAGCTCCGCACATATGCCCTTGGTGGCATGCTGTGCGGAGTTTCCTTTGACAAACAATTCCGTTTAAACTTTCTGAGTGCAAAGTTAGGGCTTATGCTCAGGCGGGTCAATACCCGATTTCGGGTATTTTGCGCCCCATGCGCAGCAGCACTTCGGGCGCCTCGGGGCCCATGTTGAAGATGAGGTCGAGGATGCTGAGGCCGCCGATGAATCCGAAGCGGTCGGCGCGAACCTGCCAGTATGCCGCGTCGGGCACTTCGGGCATGGTGCGGCGCATATCGGCGCATTGTTCGGCGGCCGATGCCGCGGCAGTGGAGATGATGGCCGTATCGAGCCCTAAGATGCCGCGTACGGCCTTGTCGGCACGCAGGCAGAGGTCCGACGCACTTTCGGCTCTGTCGAGCGGACGCGGCGCGAAAAGGGGCAGCAGGCGGTCGATGTAGTATTCGAAGAACGGCGTGCGGCCGTAGGCGCTCTCGAGGGCTGTGCGGTGCACTTCCCACCAGCGTCCGTGCGCCGATACGCCCACGGCACTCCATGGCACACCGGCGGCGGTGGTCGCACCCTCGGGGCGCGCCACGGGTACGGTCAGTTCGAGCGGGCCGCGGGTGTCGGCGATGCGGTAGCGGTGGACGGCCTTGGCGCGCTTGTCGTAGCGCATGTCGGCGTCGATGGCCACGGCGGGATACTGCGCCATGACGGCGTAGTAGGCCGACGGCGGGAACAGTCGGGGCGGCAGCACAGCCACGCCCGAGCGGCATATCAGCGGGCCGGAAGCCATTACTTGTCGGGATTGGCGTCGCGCAGGATTCTGTTCCAGCGTATCTTGCCGTCGGTGAGGCCGTGCTCGCGGTCGAAGGATGCCAGTATTATCATCGGGGTGCCGACGATGTGGTCCTCGGGCACGAAGCCCCAGAAGCGGGAGTCCTGGCTGCGGTCGCGGTTGTCGCCCATCATGAAGTAGTAGTCCATGTCGAAGGTGTAGCTGTCGGCGGGCTGTCCGTCGACATACGCCGTGCCTGTGGCCGTGTCGAACCACGAGTCGGTGTGTCCTTCGTAGTTGCGGATGGCGCGGTGGTAGCGCTTCCAGTTGTCCTCGGTCAGCTCTACGGTCATGCCCTTGGCGGGGATGAGCAGGCCGTCGGGGCCACCGAAGTTGGAGATGGTCCAGTCGCCGCCGTTGCTGTAGGGGAATGTGTAGCGGGCGGGACGTCCGTAGTCGTTGAGCTTCTTGATGGCGTTGCAGCCATAGTCGGAGGCGAGGGTTTCGCGCATTTTCTGCGTCAGCGGAGCCAGGTAGATGTTCTGCCCTGCCGGAGCCGAGGGAATGAGCGAGTGCCAGTAGGTATAGTCGCTCATGGCCGGGCTCATCATGGCGATGTCGGAGGGCGTGATGCCGAGCTCCTTGATGTCGTCGTCGGTGAGGGCGCGGGTGGTGGAGAAGAGATAGTCGAACTGCACGTTGGCAGGGAAGGGGCGTGCCTGTCCGTCGATGTAGATAGTGTCGTTTGAGATGCGCAGGCGCTGTCCCGGCAGGCCGACGGCGCGCTTGACGTAGTTCTGACGGCGGTCGACGGGACGGTACATCACCTCGCCGAATTCCTGCGGATTGTCGAGGATGTAGCGGCGTCCGTGGTCCTCGACGAGCATATCGTAGTACTCGGCGCGCACGTCCTCGTACTTGCTCAGCACGGTGTCGCCGGCGGGGAAGTTGAACACCACGACGTCGCCTTCCTCGACCTTGCGCAGACCGGCAAGGCGCTTGTACTCGTTGGACGGATGGTCCAGATAGCTCTTCATGCCGAAGAGCTTGTTGTGCACCAGCGGGAAGTGCACGGGGGTCATGGGCACGCGGGGGCCGTAGATGAATTTGTTGACCCACAGATAGTCGCCCGTCAGCAGCGTCTTTTCCAGCGAGCTGGACGGAATCTGATAGTTCTGCCCTATGAATGCGAACACGAAGTAGACCAGCACCAGCGCATAGACGATGGCGTCGACCCAGCTCATGACGGTGCGGACGCCCGGGCTCTTGCTTTTCTTCCACCATGTAAGGGGGATATAGCCCGTGATGTAGATGTCGAAAAGGAGGAACCAGAATATCAGCAGCCACCACGAATGCATCCATGCCACCCAGGCGATGAAGACGAGTGTGACGATGCCGAAGCGTATCCAGCGTGTCAGTTTTATTTCACTTATGCGGCGCTTGAGGTCTTCCCCGAAGCTTGTTTTGTTTTCAGATTGGCTCATAGCTGCAAAAATAGCAAAAATCCGCCCCACCACCACCACCCCTCCTCCAAAAAACGCCCGCGAGCCCCCTGAGTAATCCTGAATAATCCCGACTTCATGCCCGCGCCTCCTTGATATACCTCAGTTTTGAGCACGATTTTGGGAGATATACCTCAGTTTTGAGCACGTTTTTGGGTAATATACCTCAGTTTTGAACACGATTTTCGCAAAATATACCTCAGTTTTGAACATAAATATGTATATTTGCGCTGTAAAACAAAAAGATAAGATGTTCCGACGAAAACTACTGACAAATCTTGAGGAATGGAAAGCCTCTCCCGGGCGTAAACCACTTGTCCTTCGTGGCGCGCGCCAGGTAGGAAAAACGTCTCTCGTCCACGAGTTCGGGAAGACTTTCGACAATTATCTGTACCTGAATCTGGAGCAGGACGAACTGTGCGCCCTTTTCCGTTCGACGACCCAAATCGAGGAGCTGATGACGCTCATTTTCGCCATATTGCGCAAGACTCGGCTGGAGGGGAGTATGCTGCTTTTCATCGATGAAATTCAGAATTGCCCCGAAGCGATAGCAAGTCTTCGCTATTTCTACGAAGACAGTCCGGAGATTCATGTCATAGCGGCAGGTTCTTTGTTGGAGAATGTTGTCGATGTCCGTAAGTCTTTCCCCGTAGGGCGTGTGCAGTATCTGGCCATGCGTCCCTGTTTCTTCGAGGAGTTTCTGTGGGCCAACGGCGATGAGGAGCTGGCGGGATTGCTCGACAAGCCTTCGATGACGGTGCCGGTGCATAAGCCTCTGATGGATTTGTTCAATATGTACACTGTCGTAGGCGGTATGCCTGAAGTGGTGGCTGAGTTTGTCCGCCGCCATGACATCACCGCTCTTGAAGATGTCTATGAGTCCTTGCTGATGGGGTACAGGGATGACGTCGAGAAGTATGTCTTGCGAGGCAAGGAGATAGATGTGGTACGTTTCCTTCTGACTGTCGGCTGGTCGAAGGCCGGCGAGACGATAAGCCTTGGTAACTTCGCCGGGTCGAATTACAGAGCCTCGGATATAGGCGAGGGTTTCCGCCTGCTTCACAAAGCCATGCTGACCGAGCTGGTGTATCCGGTTTCGGGTACGGGCTTGCCGGTGATCGGTGAGACTTCGCGTTCTCCGAAACTGATATGGTTCGACACCGGCCTGGTGAATTACGCCTCGGGCGTACAGACGGAGGTTCTGCGTGCTGTAAGTCTTCAGGACAGCTGGCGCGGAAATGTCGCCGAACAGATTGTCGCCCAGGAGCTACTCGCAATGTCCGACAAGGTGAGCGCAACGCGCAATTATTGGCGTCGAAACGAAAAGGGTTCCTCGGCCGAAGTCGATTTCATCTTTACTTACAAGAGCAGGGTCTACCCTGTCGAGGTCAAGGCGGGACACAATGCCCATCTCAAGTCGCTGCATTCGTTCATGGAACGTTCGGAAGGCGATATCGCTTTCCGTATTTGGCCAAATCCACTTTCCGTCGATACGGTCACGACCGCCTACGGCAAGACTTTCCGTCTGGTCAGTGTCCCCTTTTATCTTGGCGGACGCCTCGACCGTGTTGTCGACTGGCTGTCAGAACAGTGATGTCTGGTGTGTGGGGAGG
>JAIDUY010000151.1 GCA_029059965.1 Muribaculaceae bacterium | reverse complement strand
TAAATTACCATCGCCACGGCCAATCGTCATGCATCTGCGTCCGCTTGTTTCGGTCACAATGCAACCGCATTGCTTCCTCACTGCGCGAACACATCTGCACGACGCTTGACCGCCCCAGCGTTAACAAATATTGGGGAACCGGCTCTTAGCAGTCTTCCGTCAGGAAGCCCTGGCGGCGCATAGCCTGCAGCAGACGGTAGTCGGCACCTTCGGAGTAGTAGTCGACCATATGGCTCACCCAGTCGTTGTCGGTTTTCGCTCCCGAGCGGGTGGCGTTGTATTCGCTGACGGTTTTGTCGAAGGCCATCAGTTCCTCGGTCATGTTGTCCCGGCGGTAAGCGTTGCGGTGTATCAGCAGCGGACGTGGCTGCTTGGGCTTGAAGTCGGGCATTTCGGCCGGAACACCGAGAGTGAGTCCGCAAACGGCGGCCACGCCCTGCGGAAGTCCGAGCAGCTCGGACACCTTCTGCGGGTCGACGGTGCGGATGTAGCCGACGGGGCAGGTGGCCAGGCCGCGGCTCTCGGCGGCCACGATGGCGCTCATCATTGCCAGCGAGGCATCGATGACACCGACAGTGTAACCGTCGACAGTGCGTGGGAATATGCCTGTCGGGATGTTCTTTGCACGTGCCGCGACTTCGATTTTGTGAAAGTCGGCACAGAACACAAGGAATCGGTTGCAGGTCTTTATCTGCTTCTGATTGGTGAGCTCGTATAGCTGCTCCTTGAGTTTTTGGTCGTCGATGTCGATGACCGAGAACTGCTCGCCATTGTAACTTGTGGGGGTGTTTCGGATGGCTTCGAAGATGAAGTCAAGGTCGTCCTGAGAAATGGCGTCGCGGGTGTTGCGGCGTATGCTCCTGCGTTCCAGCAGGGTCTGTTCTACATTCTTGTGCATATGAGTCAATGCTGAGTATTCGATAGAGTGTCTACTGAAGAATAAACCCCTGCCGCGTGCCGAAAGTTCGTCCGTCGCCTCCGTCGCCCGGCCGCGAAAAGCAATGGAGTGCGTTCCGGCTAAACCGAAACACACTCCATCGTGTCGGGGTGACAGGATTCGAACCTGCGACCACCTGGTCCCAAACCAGGTGCGCTACCGGACTGCGCTACGCCCCGAATGCGCTGCAAAGTTACGCAAATTTCTCAATACGGACAAATAAAAAGGCCGCATTCCGCCACGGAATGCGGCCTTGATGTGTCTGTGAATTGATGTCAGCGTGTGAGTTTCACGATTTTGCAGCCGTGAGGGGCGAGCTGGGCGGTGATGGAACTTGCCTTGCCCTCGTCAGCATGTGCCCAGAGGTCGCGCACGTTCCACTCGCCTTCGATGCCGAGGTCGGCGAAGTTTACGGTGGTGCTTGCCGCATTGTCGTTGCGGTTGAAGACGCCTACGACATAGCTGCCGTCGGACATCTGTCCGTACCATATCTGGCTCTTGGCGTCGCTGAGGCTGTCGATGAAGGGATTGCCGACGCAGCGGTCGGCGTTGA
>JAIDUY010000150.1 GCA_029059965.1 Muribaculaceae bacterium | reverse complement strand
ATCCCGGCACACCTCCGCCTTTGGCTCCGGTGTACCGGGCTACGAGTAAGTCAGCGTCCTGCCGGACGCCCTTTCCGTGTGGTGTGCCGTGTCTACGCCCTCTCTCGCAACGTGGCGTCCCGGAGGGACGCCGACTTACGTTCAAGGCGAATCAAATCAATATCCCCGAAATTTACATTCCGTATTTGGAAATAAGGACGGAAATCGCTAACTTTGTGCACTTTCAGTCCGCTTTATGAGGTTCTTGCGGTCTGAAATCCAATTATAGAACTTCCAGATAACAAATCACATTTCTATGAACAAGTTTTTACTATCCTTGCTGTCTGTGCTTGGAATGCTTGCCTTGGCCGCTCCCGGCCTTCTGGCAGCTAACTACGGCACAAGGGTGACAGTTACTTCAAGCAATCCTGAAGGCGGCGTAGTGTGTGTGACAAATGCTACGACGAAGTATTTGATCTTCTCTTATAAGCATACCCTGCCGGCCGACCCCGCAGAAAGCGAATATGCTGACACGAAAACCGTCCAGTGGATTTCTCCCGGCGGTGGCTCCAAATGCGAAGTTAAATTCAAGCTCTATGCAAAAGCCAAGCCGGGATACCGATTTGTACGTTGGGAAAATAGCAGCGGTACTGAGGCTACTACGGAGCAGCACGTCGTGACATTAAACCACTATACAAAAGAGCCAAACTATATCCCTTATACCTATACCGCAGTTTTCGTTGCTGAAAATGCAGTTTTCACCGAACTCAACTATCCGGTAGGTAAGATAGTCCTTTCTCCCGAGGCGCCTAAGATTGGCGACGTGGTGACGGCGACAGTCGAGACAAACAAAATTCCTGTCAGCGGAACACCCGGCAATCCCAACATGATGGTTGAGTTCGACCACTGGGAAGACGAGCTGGGTACGGTTCTCTCGCATGATGCCATCTTCGATTTCACCGTTGACCGCATCATGACTCTTAAGGCCGTTTACCGAAATCTGGGCGAGAAACCTGCCAAAGGAAAATATTACCGAATCCGAAACATCTTCAACCGTGTACTTTCGCTCGAGGGTGCTTATAAAATCAGCATTTCGGGTGCGGTAGACATTCACCCGTCGCTGATGCGCTGGGTAATGCCGATTGACAACGACCCCGATATCTTCCACACCGGAGGTTCCCACTTTGAAATATCCGACAGCTACATGCCGCTCGAAGTGGAGACGGCTCCCGGAACCATATTCTATCTATGCGAGGGTAGCGACACCGATAATAGCCTTACAAGTGTTTTGGTTGACGCTCAAGGCGCTTGCTCCAATGATTTCATAGCCCAGAAACTTGCCATCGATCCGATGGACGATGCTCTCTTCGGATACTACGGAATGAGGGCTAACACAGCAGGTGGTGTCGGATTCAAGACCTTGACAAGAGATGATCTTGGTGCAATTCTCAACATTTCGTCCTTCAGCACCGCCGACCCCTGGTCGGCTCTCGCCTTCCAGCCTGTCGACGAAGAACACATCGACAGATACTGGTTCGGAGCCACGCCTGACGAGGCACTTTACTATGACGGCGGCTACTGGACATCGATGTTTACCTCCTTCCCCTACGAATGCCGCGATGGCGTCGAGGCCTACTATGTCAAGGAAACCCAAAGCGCAAACGGTCTTGTCTATGTGTGCCTCACACGCATCGAAAGCGGACGTGTGCCCGCCGGTGAAGCTGTTCTCCTCAAGTGCAACGCACTAACTTCCAAAGGAAACCGTCTGCTCCCGCTGGCACCGGACGCCACTGTCGAAAGTCTGAACGGAAATATGCTCAAAGGCACTTATCAGCTTTACACCAGCAAGAACCGGGATGGCAGGGTGAAATTCGACCAAAGCACCATGCGCATCCTTGGTGTGAGCTCTAAGGGTGATGTAGGTTTCTACAAGCTTGCGCCCGAAGCCGACGGCACACCGGCAGAACTTCTGGCCAACAAGGTCTACCTCGATATGTCCTCGCTTCCCGAAGCCTCGCGTGCGGCATCATTGCGTATTATCATCGGCAATAACGGCAGCGCCGGACTCGAGTCTATCGAACAGCCCGATGGATTCAAATTCGAAAATCAGAAGATATACGACCTCCGTGGCATTGAAGTGGATAATCCCCAACCCGGACAAATCTACATCGTGGGAGGCCGTAAAGTGCGCTGGTAAGTCATCACGTCCCCGACGCCATCATCGACCTCCGGAAGAGGCCGGGACGTGGTAGCCCGGGGAAAACAGACATAACAATCTTCAAAAGCCCCCGGAGAGGGTGGTGGAACGCCGCAAAATTCCACAACCTCTCCGGGGGCCTTTATGTTGGGGGTTCGTCAGATGTCGGAGCAAGCCCCGACGCCATTTGCCGTGATTACGCCCCCCCCGATATGGCCTCCGGCAAGGACGCCGATTTACGCTCAATTAGAATTACTTACGCCTCTGCGGGCGCGATGTATCGCGCGTCGAGTGGGGGGGGGGGGGGGGGGGGGGGGGGGGGGGGGGGGGGGGGGGGGGGGGGGGGGGGGGGGGGGGGGGGGGGGGG
>JAIDUY010000015.1 GCA_029059965.1 Muribaculaceae bacterium | reverse complement strand
TATAATCAGCGTTTTAACTATTTGTGGTCCCACTTGGGCTTGAACCAAGGACTCCCTGATTATGAGTCAGGTGCTCTGACCAACTGAGCTATAGGACCTGCATTTGCGAGTACAAAATTAGTGCTTTTCCATGAACCCCGCAAGTTTTTTGTCCGTTTTCTTTGTAATAATTGTTAACTGAAATTCGCCGCAGGCTGATGCTCGGGCCTTACAGGCCCTTGACTTTGCATCTGCGGATGTGGCGCTCCTTGCTTCAGAATGGTATTATTTCGCTGAATATGAACAGAATGTTGCTGATTGTCGACCCGCAGGTCGATTTCGTCACCGGTAGCCTGCCCGTGCCGGGAGCTGTCGAAGCTATGGACGGACTCGCTGACTATGTGCGGCGCTGCGGTGCCGACTATGCCTGCCGCGTCATCACCGCCGACCGCCACCCTTATGACCACTTCTCTTTCGACCGCAACGGTGGCCCCTGGCCGCAGCACTGCGTCCACGACACCGTCGGAGCCGCCGTCGTACCGGCCGTATTCGATGCCGTCTATGGCTGCTGCGGCGAGGCGATGGTGCTCCATAAAGGAATGCGGAGCGGGGTAGAGGAGTACTCGATTTTCGACAGCGACAGCGGCCGCGACGCGCTGCTCGACGCCGTGCGCCGCCACGACATCGGCTCGGTCGACCTGTGCGGACTCGCCGGCGACGTCTGCCTTCTGGCCACCTTGCGCGATTTCGTGGCCGTCATGCCAGGCCTGCGCTTCAGAGTGCTTCGCAGCTATTCGCCTTCGCTCGACGGCGGCGCGGCGCTCGACGCATTCTGCCGTGCTCAGGGAATCCAGTAGTACGACGGCTTGCGCCGGTGCGCTTCCACCCACGCCCGCAGCTCCTCCATTGTGCCGACACCGTCGGCAATGACAGCCTCGTAGTACTCCACGCCGTGGAAATCCGCATCAGCGCCGGCCTCGTACTTGAGCCTGCGTATGGTGTCGCGTTGGGCCTCGGTCGCCACTTCGGCTATGCGGTCGGCCATACGCTCGAAGTAGCCGTCGTAGGCCGAATCCTCCTCGATATGGATGATGTCGAGGGTCCACAGCTCGCCTGCCCCATCGCGATAACTGACGTGCCACGCCATGCAGCGCTCGTCGGTATGGAGCCCGTTGATGCATCT
>JAIDUY010000149.1 GCA_029059965.1 Muribaculaceae bacterium | reverse complement strand
GCGGCAAAATCAGGGAAGACAGACGCCCGAAGAAAGCCGTCGTGTCGCGTTCTTCTAAAATCGGCGGCGAGCCCATAGTGGTCGACCTCCATGCCGACGAGCTGTTCGACACAACAGCGGGACTGTCGGCGGCTGACATCCTTAACGCCCAGATTGACAGATTCTGCCGCGTGATGGACGACAACCGCAACCATGCAGGACAGAAAATCGTATTCATACACGGCAAGGGCGAAGGCGTTCTGCGTCAGGCAATCATGAAGGAACTCACACACCGCTACAAGGGACACGACGTCCAGGATGCCTCTTTCGCCGAATACGGCTTCGGAGCCACGCAGGTGACAATAAAACCGAATGCGGCGGCGGCGTCGCGTCAGAATTCCGGACGGCGATGATTCTCTACTTCAGCGGCACGGGCAACACCCGCATGGCTGCATACCTGCTTGGCGAGGCTCTCGGCGAAAAGACTTTCGAGATGGATATGACCTCGGAAGCTCCGGCACTCACCGCCGAGGGCGGACGCATCGTGTGGTGCTTCCCGACTTATTCGTGGGGTGTGCCCCCTGTTGTGGCGGAATATATGCGCACCGTGCGTCTCGACGGCGCCGAAAGGATGGAGCACTACATGCTGACGAGCTGCGGCGACGATATGGGCTATACCGACCGCCAGTGGGCTGCTCTTGTGCGCGGCCGCGGCTGGAATCCGAAAGGAGCCTATGCCGTTGTCATGCCCAACACCTATGTGCTGATGAAGGGTTTCAACGTCGACTTGCCCGAACTCGCCGCAAGCAAGCTGGAGGCAGTTCCCCGACGTATCAGCGAAGTAGCCGATGCCATACGCAAAGGCAAGCCCGATATGCCTGTGCGCGGCTCTTTCCCGTGGATTAAGTCGAAGATAATCTATCCTTGGTTTGTGCGTTTCGGGATGTCGCCCAAGCCCTTCCACGCCACCGGCGGCTGTACGGGATGCGGGCTGTGCGCGCGTTCATGTCCGTGCGGCAACATAGTCATGGCCGACGGCGAGCCGCATTGGGGCGACCGCTGCGCTCTTTGCCTGCGGTGCTATCATATATGTCCTCGCCGCTCCGTAGCCTATGGCAGGGCCACAGACGGCAAAGGTCAGTATATGAACCCGATTAAGACCCGGCTCTAAGAGCCGGTTCCCCAATATTTGTTAACGCTGGGGCGGTCAAGCGTCGTGCAGATGTGTTCGCGCAGTGA
>JAIDUY010000148.1 GCA_029059965.1 Muribaculaceae bacterium | reverse complement strand
GTCGAGCAGACGCGCGGCGTCGCCGACCATATGCTCGATGTCCTCAAATGTGAAGCCAGAATAGCACCATAGGGTGCGTCCGAGCTCCCTTACACCTTGGGCAAGCGGAATGAGCGCAGAGGCCGAGTAGATGGGATCGCCTCCGCTGAGGGTGACGTTGCAGCCGTTGTCCTTGATTCGGTCGAGCAGAGCCTCTACGGTCATATCCTCGCCTGCATCAAAGTCCCATGTTCCGGGGTTGTGGCAGCCGGGGCAGCGGTGGCGGCAGCCTGCGACGTATATGGACGTACGGAGGCCGGGACCGTCGACGCTTGTGCCGTCGACGATTCCGGCCACGCGGATTGTCTGATTATTCATGAACTATGCGGTCGTTGAGCTCGGCGAGCTTGGCGTTGTTCCAGCGGTCGGTGGTGCCGACGAGGTAGCCGGTGATTCGCTGCAGGCGGTCGATGGCATGGCTGCCGCATTCGGGGCATTGTTTGAGGTCGGCGGTTGCGTCCTCGTAGCCGCAGTGCATGCAGCGGTTGCGGTTGTGGTTGACGGAACCGTAACCGATGTTGTACTTGTCCATCAGGTCGACGATGTCGGAGATAGCTTCGGGATTGTGAGTGGCGTCGCCGTCGATTTCGACATAGAAGATGTGTCCGCCGCCTGTGAGGGCATGGTAGGGAGCCTCCACCTCGGCCTTGTGCTTGGGCGAACAGTGGTAGTAGACGGGCACGTGGTTGGAATTGGTGTAGTAGATTTTGTCGGTCACACCGGGAATTTCGCCGAAAGTCTTGCGGTCTTTGGCTGTGAACTTGCCGGACAGGCCCTCGGCGGGAGTGGCGAGCACGGAGTAGTTGTGGCCGTAGATTTCGCAGTAGTCGTTGATGCGGCTGCGCATGTGGCTTACGATACGCAGGCCGAGCTTCTGAGCCTCCTCGCTTTCGCCGTGGTGCTTGCCTGTGAGGGCAATGAGGCATTCGGCCAGACCGATGAAGCCGATACCGAGAGTGCCCTGGTTGATGACCGACTCGATGGTGTCGTCGGGAGCAAGGACGTCGCCGCCTATCCACAGCTTGCCCATGAGCAGGGGGAACTGCTTGGCGAGTGCCGTCTTCTGGAATTTGAAGCGGTCGTCGAGCTGTCGTGCGGTGATGTCGAGCACCTGGTCGAGCTTGCGGAAGAAGCGTTCGATGCGCTCCTCGCGGTCGCGCAGGGGCATCTGCTCGATTGCTATGCGGACAAGGTTGATGGTCGAGAACGACAGGTTGCCGCGTCCTACGGAAGTCTTCATGCCGTAGCGGTTCTCGAATACTCGGGTGCGGCAACCCATGGTGGCCACTTCGTAGAGGTAGCGCTTGGGGTCGTCGGCGCGCCAGAGCTCATGATGGTTGAATGTGGCGTCGAGGTTGACGAAGTTGGGGAAGAAGCGTCGTGCCGTGACCTTGCATGCCAGACGGTAGAGGTCGTGGTTGCGGTCCTCGGGCAGATAGTTGACGCCCTTCTGTTTCTTCCATATCTGGATAGGGAAGATGGCCGT
>JAIDUY010000147.1 GCA_029059965.1 Muribaculaceae bacterium | reverse complement strand
TAGTAACCGACAGCCACTTCGCAGAGCGTAAAGAAGTTTTCGACAGCCCGATGGCTCTCGTCGAAAACTTCAAGATTAACGGCAAGACGCTCCTTGAACTCGCCCCCGAGATTGAGGATATCGAACCGGTGTGACCATTTAAACATCCTCTGAAACTTCCTCCGGAGTACTCGTCTAATATATAGTAGGCGAGTATTCCGGAGGAAGATTTTATGTAGTGAAATTTGGACAAACAAATGATTTTACCCCTTGATCGGGATAGATTTGTGAAAACGCAAACGTTTCCTCCTAATATTCTTTAGAAGAGGAGTATACACAACAGTATATTCGTCTTCTTTTGGACAAACAAATTTTAAGGTCTGACGGCATAAAATCGAGTATAAACAACAATGGACAAACAAATTTAGCTTTGCTTGTCCATTGATTTATAAGCAATTATACATCTTCGAGCAGTTTAGTATTCATCCTCGTTGAAGAGGAAGTCTTCTTTGGAGGGGTAGTCGGGCCAGATGTCTTCGATGGATTCGTAGGTGTCGCCTTCGTCTTCGATTTCCTGGAGGTTTTCGATTACTTCGAGGGGCGAGCCGCTGCGCATGGCGTAGTCTATCAGTTCTTCTTTGGTTGCCGGCCAGGGTGCGTCTTCGAGCTTGGAGGCCAGTTCAAGAGTCCAATACATAGTACTTTATTTGATGTTGTGGAGTTATTTGCGGTTTGGGTGCGCAAAGATAGCGCTTTTATCTATTACTAACACGATTTGCTCCAAAATATTTCATCTTTGCCGTTCAAAATGTTGATGGCGCGCGAAAGGATGAACAGGTAGTCGCTCAATCGGTTGATGTAGCGCATCAGTGCGGGGTCGACGTCGGCTGTCTGCGACAGGGTGACGATGCGCCGCTCGCAGCGTCGGGCTACGGTGCGGGCTATGTTGGCGCGTGCGGCGTCGGGGTGTCCGGCCGGAAGGATGAAGCGGTTGTGGCGTGGCAGGTTGGCGTCGAGTGCGTCGATGTCTTTTTCGAGGGCTTCGACGGCGCTCTCGGGGAAGGGCGCGGGCTGCCACGACGACTCGGCTTCGGTGGCCAGGGTGGCGCCGATGTCGAACATGTGGTTCATGGCCGTCCTCAGGGTGGCGTGAGCTTCGGCCGGGATGGCGTCGGAGCTGTCGAGCAGGCCGAGCCAGGAATTGAGTTCGTCGGCTGTGCCGTAGGCTTCGAGGCGGATGTCGTCCTTGGCTATACGTGTGCCTCCGACCAGCGAGGTGGTGCCTTTGTCGCCTGTGCGGGTGTAAACGTTCGATTTCATGTCATTCTGTCTTCGTTTCCGGTGTGATAAACGCCCCGAGGACGCATGTTGTTCGTGCTTCGGCTCCCCATTGCAGCTGGATGCCGAGGAGCTCGCGGGCTGCGGCCGCAAGGTCGAATCCGCAGGCCTCGAGCGAAGCCCTCGCGAGTTCGGGATGTCGGCACGCCTCGCCTTTGATGCGTGCGCAGCCGCCGTCGCCGCAGAAGCGGCAGTGTCCGCTCCCGAAGGCGCGGCCTCCGCACTCGCGCTCGCGTTCCAGCAGCCAGCGGTCCATGGCCGTACGCGCCTCCTCGAAGGCTTTTCCGTCGCCCGGAGGGCCGGACAAGGTCATCGCCGCCAGCGTGACGAGGGCATCGCCCGCGCCCTCGAGTGCCGCCGCAAAGGGGTCGTCGGCGAATGGCGGACAGCTCCAGCAACGCCCGTGGTTCGGGCAACCGCGGCAACCGGCATCCGTCGGGCCGCCGGGGCGAAACCGGCGGGCGAACTCGCCGGCTCCTATTGTCGCTGTCGCCGTCGGAATCAATACTGCTCCTGCGCGTTGGGGAAGTCAGAGGTCTTGACGTCGTCGATATATCGGCTTACGGCCTCGTTGATGACTGTCGACAGGTCGGCGTAGCGACGCAGGAATTTGGGCGAGAAGCCCTTGTTGATGCCGAGCATATCGTGCATCACCAGCACCTGACCGTCGACACCACCGCCGGCGCCGATGCCGATGACGGGAATTGTGAGCTCGTCGGCCACGCGCTTTGCCAGCGCCGCGGGAATCTTCTCGAGGACGAGGGCGAAGCAGCCGATTTCCTCAAGCATATGGGCGTCGGCGATGAGCTTTTCGGCCTCCTGCTCGTCCTTGGCGCGCACGGCATATGTGCCGAACTTGTTGATGGACTGCGGGGTCAGGCCGAGGTGTCCCATCACGGGGATGCCGGCGCAGAGGATGCGCTCGATCGACTCGCGGATTTCGGAGCCGCCCTCCATCTTCACCGCCTCGGCGTGGCTTTCCTTCATGATGCGAACTGCCGAAGCCAGAGCCTCCTTGGAGTTGCCCTGATAGGTGCCGAAAGGCATGTCGCACACCACGAGGGCGCGCTGCGAGCCCTTCACCACGCTCTTGGCGTGATATATCATCTGGTCCAGGGTCATGGGCAGGGTTGTGATGTTGCCGGCCATGACGTTCGAGGCGCTGTCGCCCACGAGGATTACGTCCATGCCCGCTTCGTCGATAAGCCTGGCCATCGAGTAGTCGTATGCCGTCAGCATGGCGATTTTCTCGCCGCGCTGCTTCATCTCGATAAGGCGACGGGTGGTCACCTTACGCTGATTGTCTGTTGTGTTGGTAGACATTTCTTGCTTTGATAGTTGAACATCCGGCGTGGTACCGCCGCAAAAATCGCGGCAAAAGTACAAAAAAAAATACAAAACAAGCCCTCACGCCTCATATTATCAGGCGCGGGCGCGGTAATTCAAGCGAAAATCACTAACTTTGCAATATATTTGCACGGGTGTGCCCCCTCGGGCGCGCCCTTGCCGATGCATATGTAGAACACGTACCATAATAAAAGATATGAATCCAAGCGACCTCAGCGAACAGGAACAGATACGCCGCAACAGCATGCAGGCTCTGCGCGACATGGGCATCGAGCCCTACCCCGCAGCCGAATTCACCGTAACGGGACACACCGATGAAATACGCGCGACCTTTGCCGACGACGCGCCTCAGCGCGAAGTCGCCGTCGCAGGCCGTATCATGAGCCGCCGAATCATGGGCAAGGCATCCTTCGTGGAGCTCCAGGACGCTTTCGGCCGCATTCAGATCTATATCTCCCGCGATGAAATCTGCCCCGGCGAGAACAAAGACCTCTACAACGTCGTCTTCAAGAAGCTCCTCGACATCGGCGACTTCATCGGCGTGCGCGGCTTTGTCTTCCGCACCCAGACCGGCGAAATCACCGTCCACGCCCGCGAGCTCCTGGTGCTCTCCAAGAGCCTCCGCCCCCTCCCCATCGTCAAGATGAAGGACGGAGTCAAGTACGACGCATTCGACGACCCCGAGCTCCGCTACCGCCGCCGCTACGTCGACCTCATCGTCAACAACGGCGTCAAGGACATATTCCTCAAGCGCACAAAGGTCTATAACTCCATGCGCGAGTACTTCAACGCATCCGGATATATCGAAGTGGAGACCCCCATCCTCCAGAGCATACCCGGCGGCGCAGCAGCGCGTCCCTTCATAACCCACCACAACGCACTCGACATCCCCCTCTACCTCCGCATCGCCGACGAGCTCTACCTCAAGCGCCTCATCGTGGGCGGCTTCGACGGCGTCTACGAGTTCTCCAAGAACTTCCGCAACGAGGGCATGGACCGCACCCACAACCCCGAGTTCACCTGCATGGAAATCTATGTGGCCTACAAGGACTACAACTGGATGATGGCATTCACCGAGCGAATGCTCGAGAAGATATGCCTCGACGTCAACGGCACCACCGAAGTCACCGTCGGCGACAAGGTCATCAGCTTCAAGGCCCCCTTCCCCCGCGTCACCATGGCCGAGGCCATCCGCGAGCACGCAGGCATCGACATCGAAGGCAAGACCGAGGACGAGCTCCGCGAAGCCGCCAAGGCAATCGGAGTCGAAGTCGACAGCACCATGGGCAAGGGCAAGATTATCGACGAGATTTTCGGAGCCAAGTGCGAGGGTCTCTACATCCAGCCCACATTCATCACCGACTATCCCATCGAGATGTCGCCCCTGACCAAGCGCCATCGCAGCAATCCCGAGCTCACCGAGCGCTTCGAGCTCATGGTCAACGGCAAGGAACTCGCCAACGCATACTCCGAGCTCAACGACCCCATCGACCAGTACGAACGCTTCGTCGAGCAGATGCGACTGGCTCAGAAGGGCGACGACGAGGCCATGATTATCGACGCCGACTTCATCCGCGCCCTCGAGTACGGCATGCCCCCCACATCCGGCATGGGTATCGGCATGGACCGTCTCGTCATGCTCATGACAGGCCAGACCGCAATTCAGGAAGTGCTTCTCTTCCCCCAGATGCGTCCCGAGAAAAAATCCTCCGACTCCGGCACCAAGGACGAAGCCGAAGCCTGAAAGCCATGCAAGCCTCAGAATTTCCGGGCAAGATAGCGGTCATGGGAGGAGGCAGCTGGGCGACAGCCCTTGCCAAACTCCTGATGAACAACTGCCCGCGTATCATCTGGTACATGCGGCGCGACGACCGTAACGACGAATTCCGGCGCCTCGGACACAACCCCGCCTATCTCACCGATGTCAACTTCGAC
>JAIDUY010000146.1 GCA_029059965.1 Muribaculaceae bacterium | reverse complement strand
TCACCGTACTGCCCAACTCGAGCCACTACTACTACCCCGACCCCGACCGCGGCATCCTCGTCCACGACCTCCTCGAACTCCTCGCCCAAGTGACCCGGGAATAGCCTCGGGGAGCGTTCCATTTTGTTCCATAAGGTACAAAAGTTTGTCCCATCCGGCAAAAAGGATGGCAAAAAGGAAGCCTGTACTATTGTCCTTTAACGTATATTTTGTAACTTTGCAAGGTTAAACCAATCTGTTGCAGTTTTTCAGACTCTGAAAGCCTGACTTCAGAGCCGGCAAAGGAAATATATGGCTGAAATAAAGATAGCAGGAATTATGCGCGCGGGCGTATTCTCGCCCAACCGAATCGGCAGCGACGCCGCGATTTTCAACATCGTGGCCGAACAGCTGCGCAAACGAGGCTGCGAAGTGAACCTATACAGCGAGGAGCAGTTCATCGCCGGTGCCGTCAGCGAGCGCATAATCCTGAACATGTGCCGCGAGCAGCGCTCCGTGGCCCTGCTTCAAAAGCTTGAGGACGAGGGCGCTCTGGTGATAAACTCCGGCTACGGCATCGAGAACTGCGGACGCGAGCGCCTGACCCGCATCCTGCTCGGCTCAGGAGTGCCCTACCCCGAAAGCATAATCGTAAACTCCGACGAGGCCGTGCGCGATGCCCTCAACCGCGCCCGAATGACACAGTGCTGGATCAAGCGCGCCGACTACCAGTCGCTGCACAAGGAGGACGTCAGCTACGTCCGCCAGGCCGACGAGGCTCAGGAAGTGCTCCAGGAGTACTTCCTGCGCGGCATCAAGCGCGCCGTCATCAACCGCCACCTCGAAGGCGAGCTGCTCAAGTTCTACGGCGTGCAGGACACTCCGTTCTTCTACTGGTTCTTCCCCTTCGAGCGCAAGGACGTGCGTCCCGACGCCGAGCCGCGTCCCGACCAGCCGCAGGTCGACAAGGCACGGCTGATGCAGATATGCCGCGCCGCTGCCGACGTGCTCGACGTCAAAATCTACGGCGGCGACTGCATCGTGGCTCCCAACGGCGATATCAAAATCATTGATTTCGACGACTTCCCCAGCTTCGCACCCTGCCGCAACGAGGCCGCGCCCTACATCGCCAAGTGCGTCATGGCAGCCATCAAGAAACACAATCAGAAAAGCTGACAGCAATGAAGGACCGACGACCCACACCAATCCCCGGCTCGGGACACTTCCCGCTGTTCCCCAAACTCATAGCCACCTCCTTCGGCTTCGGCTACCTTCCCGTGGCTCCCGGCACATGGGGTGCAATCTTTGCAGTGCTCATCTGGCTGCCCGTCTACATTCTTTGCACGCCGACAGTCATCTTCTGGGTGACCCTTGCCGCAGCCGTCTTCTTCGCCGTGGCCGGCACATGGGCAAGCTCCGTGTCGGAGCGCCACTGGGGCAAGGACCCCGTCATTGCCTGCGTCGACGAGACCGTCGGACAGCTCATCGCCATGCTTCCGCTCTACTGCGTGCCCGGCAATTACTGGTGGGAGATTCTGCTCTCGCTGGCCCTGTTCCGCTTCTTCGACATCTTCAAGCCCCTGGGCATACGCAAGCTCGAAGTGCTGCCCCGAGGCTACGGCATGATGGCCGACGACGTGCTGGCGGCAATCTACTCATGTATAATCCTGCTGGCGCTCAACTATTTCATCCTCTGACATGGGATTTTTCAAGAACCTGACGGACAAGGTACTGCACAACGACAACCTGGTGTTCACATTCGTGCGTTCCATAGCGTCGTCGCAGGCCGCCTCCTGGGTCGACATGGCAGTGCGATTCGTTCTTTTCGCCTGGGCCAACTTCATCCCCTTTGTGGCCACGGCCTGCGGATGCGTGGCCGGCGGCATCGTCAACTGCATAATCAACTACCGCTTCACCTTCCACGCAAGCGGATGCAGCGTCAAGGCCGTGGCGGTCAAATACGCTCTCGTCTGGGCCGGCAGCCTCATTCTCAACTCCGTAGGCACTCAGCTGCTCTATCAGCTGCTCAACAGCTGGACCTGGCTGGAGACCATCGGCTTCCGCCCCGACGGCTACTTCTTCGCCGCCACCCTGGCCACAAGCCTCGTCGTGTCGTGGGCGTGGAACTTCCTGCTCCAGCGCAACTTCGTCTACCGGCCTGTCAGCTTCGACCGACATGCCATCCGCGCCGTCAACCTCTTCCTGCCGCACAAATCCGACAAAGACGACGCCCGCAACACTCTTAATACCGACAAATAGTATTTCCATCATCTAATGATAGCAATGGACATCAAGCAGTCAGCCCGCAACCAGCGCAATTCGCTGCAACAGGGCATCTACCGAATCATCAACCCCTTCGTCCGGCTGTTAATCCGTCTGCACATCACGCCGAACATAGTCACCACAATCGGCTTCCTCGGCAATGTCGCCGGCGCGGCCGTGACCATCGCCGCAGGCTACGGCGCAATCAGCGGACAGGGCGTCGACTACACCCTCCTGACCTGGGCGGGCGCTCTCATCATCGGATTCTCCCTCTTCGACATGCTCGACGGTCAGGTGGCACGCCTCGGCGGCATGAGTTCCACGTTCGGAGCCATGTACGACTCCGTGCTCGACCGCTACTGCGAACTCTTCACCCTCGGAGGCATAGCCTACTACTTCATCGGCTGCGGCAGTTTCCTCGGCGCCCTCGTCACCTTCCTCGCCCTGGTGGGCAGCATCATGGTAAGCTACGTGCGCGCACGTGCCGAAGGCCTCGACATCGAGTGCAAAATCGGATTCATGCAGCGACCCGAGCGCGTGGTGGTCACCAGCGTGGCAGCCCTCGCCACCGGCATCACGGGCATGTGCCTCGACGAGACCTCCGAATTCGACCCGAACTGGATTCTCTTCGTGGCCATGTGCATCATCGCCGTCTTCGCCAACATGACGGCCTTCGCACGCATAGCCCACTGCCGCCGCGAACTCAGCAAAAAGAACTGAACGATGGCTCTCGGTCTTCCAAACCGCCGCGAGAGCATAATCTGCGTCGCCGTCCTCATCTTCTGGCTCGCGGTGACGGCACTCTGCGTGGGCTTCCGCCCCGAGCATCCGGCGCTGGCGCTGCTTATCTTCGGCCTGTTCTTCGCCGCTCCCGCCTCGCGTCGCCTCGTCGTGGCCCTGCTGCCGTTCATCGTCTTCGGCATCAGCTACGACTGGATGAACATCGTGCCCAACTACACGGTCAATCCCGTCGACGTCGCCGGAATATACGGAACTGAGAAAGCATGGTTCGGCATTGCCGGAGCCGACGGCACCGTGCTGACACCCAACGAATTCTTCGCAATCCACCGCTGCACCGTAATGGACTTCATGGCCGGAGTGTTCTACCTCTGCTGGGTGCCCGTGCCCATCTTCTTCGGCCTGTGGCTCTACTTCCGCGGGCGCAGCGAGGCGTACCTGCACTTCTCCATCGTCTTCCTGCTGGTCAACCTTATAGGCTTCGCCGGATACTACATCCACCCCGCCGCGCCGCCATGGTACGTAGCCTCGCACGGCTTCGAGGCCATACCCGGAACGCACGGCGAAGTCGCCGGACTCGGAGCCTTCGACGCCATGACCGGACTCGGAATCTTCGACGCCCTCTACGCGCGCAACGCCAACGTATTTGCCGCCGTGCCCTCGCTGCACTCGGCCTACACACTTGTGGCGCTCATCTACGCCGTGCGCTACCGCTGCAGCGCAGTCTGGAAAGTGCTGCTTGCGGTCATCACCGCAGGCATATGGTTTACGGCCGTCTACACCTCACACCATTACATTATTGATGTCTGCCTCGGCATAGCCTGCGCATTCGCCGGATTCATCGTCTTCGAATATACCCTGATGAAGATTCCCGCATTCGCACGCTTCATGGGCCGATACGCCGCATACATCTCCCGATAGGACAACCAAATGGAACTGAACTACGAAATACGCCCCGATGTACTGAACTACGACGACCTGCGCACCATGGTGCCCCGCCTCGACGGACACCCCAAGCTGGTCAACGCACTGCTGCACTGGCTCGAAGTCGACAAAGTCAACGCCGTCCACGCCAAGTGCTGCGACACTCCCGGCCCCGAATTCGTCAAGCGTCTGCTGCTCGACGAGTTCAAAATCAAGCTCCGCATCGACGGTCAGGACGTTCTGGACCATCTGCCCGAAGGCGCCTTCATCACCGTCAGCAACCACCCCCTGGGCGCCCTCGACGGTATCGCCCTCATCTACCTCATCACACGCCACCGCCCCGAGTACAAGGTGATGGTAAACATGATTCTGAACAAAATCTCGGCCATGCGCCCCAACTTCATCGCCGTCGACGCCTGGGCCAGCAAAGACCCCGACAAGCGCGCCGTGTCCGTAGCCGGTATACGCACCGCAATGAAGCAGCTACGCGAAGGCCACCCCGTCGGCTTCTTCCCCGCCGGTGCCATGAGCAAGACCACACTCAGCGACGGACTTCAGGACCGCGCGTGGCAACCCTCTGTCCTTCAGATTATCGCGCGTGCCAAAGTACCAGTGATACCTATCTACTTCCACAACAAGAACAGCTGGTGGTGCGACCTGCTCGGCCACATCTGCTGGCCCGCCCGCTCGCTGCGCCTCCCCGCCGAAGTGTTCCGCAAAATAGGCTCCGAGATGCACATCAGCGTCGGACAGCCCATCTCGCCCGAAGAACAGGCCGCCAACGGCGCCCCGGATGCCGAAGCTCTCGGACAGTATCTGCGCCGCAAAACATACGAACTTCGCGACATATATAAATAAGGCACACACAGGTACGCGCGCACGTCATGCGCGCGTACTATATTAATAGACGCGGTTCTCCGGATGCACAAAGCCGCAAGCATATGCCGAGCATCCGCCCGGTATGTTCGTTAACCTATTTTAACTGCATTTCAACCAAACATCGACTCTATTAAAGATAATTTACATTTTAAGCCGTAATTTAGGCTCGGTTAACAAATATTTGCTTACTTTATACTGTAAATATTTTTGCAATTACAAAAGTATGAGTACTTTTACGGTCTGAAACGGGCCATACCCGGGCATCGCCTGCGCATTCCTGTTTCACATTCGTTTACGAATCAAATAGAAACAAACAATAAACAACTTTAAATCATTACAGCAATGAGCAAAAGTATAGCTAAGCCCGCAAACGGCAAGCTCGGTGTTATGGTTGTCGGCCTCGGTGCCGTTACCACCACCTTCATGACCGGTGTCCTCATGGCCCGCAAAGGCCTCGCAAAGCCTGTCGGCTCCATGACCCAGTACGACAAAATGCGCGTAGGCGAAGGCGACCAGAAGAAATATCTCCACTATAAAGACATCGTGCCCCTGGCAGACCTCAAAGACATCGAATTCGCAGCATGGGACGTATATCCCGCAAATGCTTACGAATCCGCCATCAACGCCGAGGTTCTCAAGGAAAAAGACATCAACCCCGTCAAGGACGAACTCGAAGCAATCAAGCCCCTCACCGCCGCTTTCGACCACAACTACGCAAAGCGCCTCGAAGGTGACAACGTAAAGCAGGGCACCCGCTGGGAACTCGTTGAGCAGCTCCGCGAAGACATCCGCAACTTCAAGGCCGAAAAGGGTCTCGACCGCGTCGTTGTCCTCTGGGCAGCTTCCACCGAAGTATATGTTCCCATTGACGAGAACGTACACTACACCCTCGCTCAGCTCGAGAAGGCAATGAAGGAAGACGACAAGGAACACATCGCTCCCTCCATGTGCTACGCCTACGCAGCCCTCACCGAAGGCGCTCCCTTCATCATGGGCGCCCCCAACACCACCGTCGACATCCCCGCAATGTGGGAGCTCGCCGAGAAGACCTGCATGCCTATCGCAGGCAAGGACTTCAAGACCGGCCAGACCCTGGTGAAATCCGGCTTCGCACCCATCATCGGCACCCGCTGCCTCGGCCTCTCCGGCTGGTTCAGCACCAACATCCTCGGTAACCGCGACGGCCTCGTGCTCGACGAACCCGCCAACTTCCGCACCAAGGAAGTGTCCAAGCTGTCCACCCTCGAGAGCATCCTCGTTCCCGAAGAGCAGCCCGACCTCTACGGCCAGAACTGCGGCGGCGAAGGCAACGACCACGCCGGCTACTACCACAAGGTACGCATCAACTACTATCCCCCGCGCAACGACAACAAGGAAGGCTGGGACAACATCGACATCTTCGGCTGGATGGGCTACCCCATGCAGATCAAGATCAACTTCCTCTGCCGTGACTCTATCCTCGCAGCTCCCCTCTGCCTTGACCTCGTGCTCCTGAGCGACCTCGCAGCGCGTGCCGGCCGCTACGGTACCCAGCGTTTCCTCTCGTTCTTCCTCAAGAGCCCGATGCACGACTATACCAAAGACGAAGTGCCTGTCAACCACCTCTTCCAGCAGTACGTTATGCTCAAAAACGCAATCCGCGAAATGGGTGGCTACAAAGCCGACGAACTCATCGACTGATAGCACCTCCTCGGAAACTCATAACCATATTGGCGGGAATACCCTGTTCGGGTGTTCCCGCTTTTTTAATAGCTCTGTTAAAAATTTTTTCTATATATTTGCATGTCTAATATAACACTACTGATTATGAAAATAATTGACAGATTGAAAACAGTCGCATTTTTATTTCCTAAAACTATCGTTGCGGCCATGCTGATGATGGCTGCCATGGTTGCGACGCCCGATGTTTTTGCCCGCGTTCCACTTTATACCTATCAGGTGCAGAATCAGAAATCGTTCGTGTCGAACGGTGTGGAGTATACAATGTATTGGGTGGATCTCAGTATTGAAAACGCAAAGGAAAGAACCCCACAACGGAATTATGTCAAGTATATTTACATTGTTCCGAATGCCTACACACGCAGTGACGGTAAAATTAAATGGCGGCCGTTCTCTATCGGCAATCTTTGTTTGCAAGAGGATTCGTTTCCCGTTTTGACCAAGATAGTTTTTCACGATATCGATGAGCCTTTTGTCGGAGCAATAGTCAAAGCCGATTTGCGACAGAAAAATGATTCTGATAAAGGTGGTTACTACACATGGGAAATTAAGGTGCCGGAGGAAATCTCCGATTCCATGATGGATCTTGTGAAAGGCCGCACCGAATGGCAAGTCGTCGTAGGAGGCAATTTAGACAGGATATTCGGCGGCGCGAACATGGAGTTGAAAAACGACGCATCGCTACAGGGTCTCAAATGGTGTAGGTGATTACCCGTTGAAGGCTCCCTTTGATTTGGTTTGAAGGGCTAAGAATATTTCTGTCGTATGCGAAACTTGTTCATTATCATAATTCTGACGCTGGTGTTTGCGTTGTGCTCGCACCGCGAGAATGCAATCGGGCGCCTTGAAGCGATAGCCGAAACAGTTGCGGAAAAACCGCAGGCCGCGCTCGACAGTGTGGCATTGTTCGGGAGTCCCGCGCCCGGCTCTGAGGCCGAGGCGCTGTGTGCGCTCATAACGGCGCAGGCGCGTTACGAGCTTTATGTTGACGAAGTAAGCGATTCGGTTATCGACATTGCCGCGCGCTACTATCTGTCGCGCCCGGTATCGGACCGCCGCAAGATGACGGTGTGCTATCTGCGCGGTTTTACTCGCGATGCCGTTGGCCGATCCGCGGAGGGAGTGTCCGATTTGCTTGAGGCGGAAACTTATGCGCTGAAACTCGGCGACCATAAACAACTCGGACTCATCTACACCAACCTGTCGGCAGCTTTCGGGTCGGCTTTCTGTTTCGGCGAGCAGTTGGATTATGCGCGCAGGGCCGCCGCCGAGTATCTGGTTTTCGGCGACAGTTCGTATATCGACTACTCCAGGCTGGAGTTGGCTGCGGCGTACAACAACAACGGCATGTTTGATGCGAGCGAGTCTATCGCCGACTCGCTCCTTGCGGCCTATCCGCCGGGGCGCGATGCTTCCATGCGAAACGAGGCTCTTTCGCTGAAGGCGACAGCCCGTTCGCGCAAGGGCGACAGCGCCGGTGCCGCGCGGTGTCTGCTTGAAAATTTCAACGGAGGCTCCGGCCCGATGGACCGCCAGCAGCGCACGCTGTTGCTCAAATCGTTGTGCGAGGCGGGAAACAGACCGCTTGCAGATTCGCTTTACCGTGTTTTTGTGGCTAATAGTGAAGAGGTCCTTGCGCCGGAAGAGCTTTATCTCGACGGGGAGAAGGACTATCGCAAGGCCTACGAGGCGTGTGTCGAACACTATAATTATTTGAACGAAAAGTTTGTGGAATCTATCCGCCAGAGTGTTCGGAAGTCTTTCTCCGACAGGCTCGAACGGCAGAAAGTGCAGGCGGAACTCCGCGCAAAGAGAAACCGAACGGTTGTGTATGTTCTTGTTTTTGCGGGAGTTGTGGCGGCGCTTTTCGCCGGGTGGTATTATCGGCGCAAGAAAAAGAAGGCTTTCGAGCGCGAGGCCGAGCTGATGGCGGAGGCTTCCGCACTTGCCCGCGAGCTTGAGAATGCGAGAAACGACTCCAAGCCCGTGAACGAATGTATGAAAAGTATTTTGACTAACTACTA
>JAIDUY010000145.1 GCA_029059965.1 Muribaculaceae bacterium | reverse complement strand
CCGGATGGGTGCTCGACCGCGACGAAGAACCCGTACACAACGCCGTGATACGCATCGTGGGCAACGACGGCTCAAACCAGAAGCAGATAGCCCGCGCCGACGGCTCCTTCTCGTTCCCCCTCGACCGCGGCGTAAGCTACGTGATGATGGCCGGCGCAAGAGGCTACCTCAACGCCCGTCAGGAATTTACGTCAGACACCGCCGAGGAAGATGCCGAGTACAGTGTAGACTTCATCCTCGCATCCATCAACAAGCCGGTAGTAATCGAGAATATTTTCTACGACTACGACAAGGCCACCCTACGTCCCGAATCGCGCACAGCCCTCGACGAGATGGCACAGGTGCTCCGCGACAATCCCAACGTCACCATCGAGATGGCCTCGCACACCGACCGACACGGCTCGGAGCAGTATAACATCGGTCTGTCGTCGCGCCGAGCCCGCTCGGTCATCGACTATCTCATTTCCGTCGGCATAGCCGCCGACCGCCTTCAGAGCCAGGGCTACGGCAAGTCGCGTCCCAAGACCATCACACGCAAGCTTGCCCGCGAGTTCCCGCAGTTCCCCGAAGGCACTGTGCTGACCGAGGAATTCATACAGACACTTTCCGAAGCCGACCAGGAAGCTGCCGACCAGATCAACCGCCGCACAGAGTTCCAGGTGCTGTCGACCGACTATCAGATGTTCTAAGCATGAAATTCAGAACGGAAATAGAACCGGCGGCAAGCCGCAATCTGCTGCGCCCGGAAACTCCCGTGACGCTCATCGGCTCGTGCTTCGCCGACAATATCGGCAGCCGCCTCGAGCGTGACGGATTCGACGCCGTCCACAATCCGCTGGGGCCGCTCTACAATCCGATGTCGGTGGCCTCGTGCCTTAACGACGCACTTGCGGGACGCCGGTACACGCCGTCCGACTTCGTAATCGGCCCCCGCGGCTACCACTGTCTCGACTACGCAACGCGATACAGCGGCGCCGACGCCACAGCGATAGCCGAATCTCTGAACGACAGCCTCGAATTGCTGCACAGCAGACTCACTTCGCCCGGAATCCTGACAGTGACCTTCGGTACGGCATATGCATATTATCTTGACGGCGACACGCTTGTGGGCAACTGCCATAAGTTTCCCGCAAACCGCTTCGACCGACGACGTCTCGGCATCGAGGACATAAGCGCCGAATGGAAGAAATTGCTGTCGCGGCTCCCGTCCGAGCTGCACGTCATCCTCACAGTCAGCCCCGTGCGTCATCTTGCCGACGGACTGCACGGGAACAGGCTCAGTAAAGCCGTGCTCATGCTCGCCACCGAACAGATATGCAATGCTACAGGCGCCGACTATTTCCCGGCTTATGAAATACTTGAGGACGACCTGCGTGACTACCGCTTCTACGACAGCGACCTCAAACACCCGTCCGATATGGCCGCCGAATACATCTACGACCATTTCATGGACACTTACATGACGCGCTCGGGCCGCAGCGCCGCCCTCGAAGGAAGGCGGATCAGCGCCGCAGGCTCGCACCGCCGTATTCTAACAGACTAAGACAGAAAGATGAACAGCCGTTCACTCAAAACAGACGATATACTCGAAATCCTTGAAAGCTCCGGCCTGCTCGTAAAGAGGCCCGCAACAGCAGAGGACTCCGAAATAAGGCACATTACTATAGATTCGCGCTCATGTCCGCCGGACAGCCCCGCACTGTTCGCCGCCATACGCACGGACGTCAACGACGGACATCTCTATATAGGCGAGATGTACGGCAAGGGCGTTAGGACATTTCTTGTGGAGCGAATCCCCGAGGAGGATTATCCCGAGGCGGCTTTCATATGCGTCAGTTCGGTGCGTGACGCCCTCGGGACCATCGCGTCGTCCCTTCCCGTCAGGACCGACGGACGCCGCATCATTATCACCGGCAGCTACGGCAAGTCGGCGGTCAAGGAAATCCTATACCGCGCGCTCAGGGAAGAGGGCGCCGACATATGGCGCAGCCCGCGCAGCTTCAATTCCTATATAGGCGCAGTGCTGTCGTCATTTGAAGAATATTTCTCGGGCGACCATGACATCGCCGTCTACGAGGCCGGAATCGACGGCCCCGGGCAGGCCGCGTCGCTCGTCGGCCCATCGGCAAGCGGCAAGCCTGTCCTGAGAGCCGACACCGGAATACTGACACCTGTGAACGGCGAACACGACGAAAACTTCGACAGCCACCGCGACAAGATACTCGAGAAAATAGAGCTGCTCAAAGGCTGTAGCCGAATAGTCTACGACACTTCCGACGAAACAGTTACAGAACTGATGAACGAAAAGTTCGGAGACAGCGACGCCGTAGAGCTCATACCCGTCTGCGGCGACAGCCCCTTCCGGGCGCTTGCCGAAGCCGCTGTTCCCGGCCTTGACGCAAGCCGCGTCGGACAGCCGGCCATGCGCATGAGCATCGACCACGGGGTCGACGGCTGCGTGCTCATGATAGACCGTTTCACGCCCGACCTGCGCTCACTTCGCTATGCGCTCGACCGACTTCACCGCCATGCGTCGCCGGGACGTCCCAAGGCTCTCGTGCTCGGCGAACTTCTGCCGGACTACGGCGTTAGCCGCGACGAAGCCTATGCCGAAGCCCGCCGTCTTGCCGGTCTTCACGGAATAGACAGAATCATCGAACCCGGATCTGAAAGCTCCCGTGATAATCATGAATTCGGCGGTTACCATATGCTCGTGTTCGGCGACAGAACGCCCGCACTCGACTGTTTCGTCGAGTCGCTGCAGCGCGCCGACCACGACACATCGCTCGAAGTCGACCTGGACGCACTGACGCACAACTACGACTATTACCGTCACCTCCTCCCCGCCGGTACAGGCATGGTGGCCATGGTCAAGGCATCGGCCTACGGCATGGGCGCCATCGAAATCGGCAAGACACTCCAGAGCCGCAACGCCGCCTATCTGGCTGTGGCCGTTGTCGACGAAGGTGTGGCCATGCGCGATGCCGGCATAACGATGCCGATAATGGTTCTGAACCCCGTCACCAACCGCTACCCCGCCCTGTTCGCCAACCGACTCGAACCGGCGGTATTCTCCGCCGGCGAGCTGACGCGGCTCATGGACGAAGTCCGCAAGGCCGGAACAAGGAACTATCCCATACACATCAAGCTCGACACGGGCATGCACCGCGTCGGCTTCACCGCGTCCCAGCTCGACGAGCTGACAGAACTGCTTGCCAATCAGAACTTAGTAAGCGTCAAGTCCGTATTCTCGCACCTCGCCACCGCCGACTGCCTCAATCTGGACGGATACACCCAAAGCCAGTTGCAGACATTCTACCGTGCATGCGAACGCCTTGAGAGCCGTCTTGGCCACAAGTTCCTGCGCCACATCCTCAATACGGCGGGCATGATGCGTTTCGCCGACTGCGGCCCCTACGAAATGGCACGTCTCGGCATCGGACTCTACGGCATCAGCCCACTGCCCTCGCCCGACAGCCATCTCAGACCGGTGGCCACATTGCGCTCCGTAATAATATCGCTCAAGCACTGGCCTGCCGGAACCCCCATAGGCTACGGATGCAAGGGAATGACACATCGCCCCAGCGTCATAGCCACAGTGCCCGTAGGCTATGCAGACGGCCTCGACCGCCATCTCGGCAACGGTGCGGCGCGCTTCCTGATACGGGGCGTAGAGTGTCCGACAATAGGCAACATCTGCATGGACCAGTGCATGGTGGACGTAACCGACGCCGAAGGAGTGACCGTCGGCGACCGCGTCATCATCTTCGGTCCGGGCAAACCCGTCGAAAGACTTTCGGACACCCTCGGTACCATCCCATATGAAATCCTGACTTCAGTCAGCCCCCGTGTACACCGCACATATATCACCAAATAATGTATAAGGTCTGGAAAGTTCTCCGCGGCGTAATAACGGTGCTCCTGCTCGTAGCGACAGGGGTGCCGGCTCTGCTCTACGTGCTGTTGTCGTTCGACGGCGTGCAGAACAAGGTCCGCGAGATTACAGCAACCGAGCTATCGCATCTGCTCGGAGCCAGAGTATCCATCGGAAATCTCGGCGTGCGCCCCTTCAACCGCGTCTCGCTCACCAATATAGCCCTCGTTGATTCCACCGATACCGACACCATCGCCACAGTCGGGCGTATCAGCGCGGGTCTGGAACTGTGGAAGCTGCTGCGCCACGGCGACATAGTCGTCGACTACGCGCTGCTCGACGGCGCGTCGGTACGCATCCACAGGGAAGACCCGACCGCACCTCTGAACATACAGCCTATAATCGACCATCTGAAGTCCGACCGTCCGCGTGAGCGCGAGACGCCGTTCGAGCTCAGCATAAACACCGTCATCGTCCGCCGCGGCGAGCTCAGCTACGACATCCTCAACGCCCCCGCGCCGGACTCGAGTCGCTTCGCCCCCGCCCATATACGGGTGTCCGACATCGCCCTCAACGCATACATACCAGTCTCATATACACATCTAACGCTGCCGAAGATAAGTCTCGAGTAGAT
>JAIDUY010000144.1 GCA_029059965.1 Muribaculaceae bacterium | reverse complement strand
GGCCTTGCCCTTGGCCTGACGGGCCTTGGGAGCCATGCGTATCCATTCGAGCTCGCGTTCGAGGGTCTTGCGGCGCTTGGAAGCCTGCTTTTCTTCCTGAGCCATGCGGGCGGTCTTCTGCTCGAGCCATCCGGAGTAGTTGCCCTTCCAGGGTATGCCTTCGCCGCGGTCGAGTTCGAGAATCCATCCTGCCACATGGTCGAGGAAGTAACGGTCGTGGGTGATGGCGATTACGGTTCCGGGATACTGGCGCAGATGCTGTTCGAGCCAGTCGATGCTTTCTGCGTCGAGGTGGTTGGTGGGCTCGTCGAGCAGGAGCACGTCGGGCTGCCGGAGCAGCAGGCGGCACAGGGCCACGCGGCGGCGCTCGCCACCGCTGAGAGTGTCGACAATCTGATTGTCGGGCGGACACTGCAGGGCGTCCATGGCGCGTTCGAGCTTATTGTCGATGTTCCAGGCGTCGGCGGCGTCGAGGGCGTCCTGAAGCTCGGCCTGGCGGGCGATGAGCGCATCCATCCTGTCGGGGTCTTCGAGGACATCGGGGTCGCCGAAAGCCTCGTTGACCTTCTCGAACTCGGCCAGCAGGTCCATCACGGGCTTGACACCCTCGCGGACAACCTCGAGCACGGTCTTGCCGGGCTCGAGGTGGGGTTCCTGCTCGAGGTAGCCTACGGTATATCCGGGAGCGAATACGACTTCGCCCTGGTAGTCCTTGTCGACACCGGCGATGATTTTGAGCAGCGAGCTCTTGCCCGAGCCGTTCAGACCGATGATGCCGATTTTGGCGCCGTAGAAGAAGGACAGGTATATGTTCTTGAGAACCTGTTTCTGCGGAGGGTAGATCTTGGAGACACCCACCATTGAAAAGATAATTTTTTTGTCGTCTGCCATCGTGGTATAGTGGAGGTTAGCGTCGTTTGGCGCCGGGAGCGTACTTGGCGGGATAGTCCACGCGCGTGCGCCCGGTCACTATGTTGTTGAGCTTGCCGCGGATGAGCTGGCGGCGGATATTGGATATATGGTCGATGTAGAGCTTGCCCTCGAGGTGGTCGCACTCGTGCTGCACGATTCGGGCCAGGAAGCCTGAGATTTCCTCGTCGTGCTCCTTGAAGTCCTCGTCGAGCCAGCGCAGGCGTATGTGCTCCACGCGGGGCACGTTCTCGCTAAGTCCGGGCAGGCTGAGGCAGCCCTCGGAGCGCGTCACCTTGTCGCCGTCGAGAATCTCGATTTCGGGATTGATGAGGGTGAGCTTGCGGCCCGCGCATTCGGGGAAGGACTCGGCCACAGGGTCGGCGTCGATGACGACAAGCCGTATGTTGCGCCCGATCTGCGGAGCGGCCAGCCCGACGCCCTCGCTCTCGTACATGGCGGCGTACATATCGGCCACCAGTTCCTTCAGCCCGGGATAATCGGCGGTCAGAGGTTCGGAGATGGCCCTGAGGACGGGGTGTCCGTACAGATATACAGGTAGTTTCATTGATTTGAATTGTATTGTAAGCTTTGCAGATAGTCGTTCAGAATGATGGCGGCGCTGATTTTATCTACCAGAGCCTTGTCGCGGCGGTCCTGCCGTCCGAGGCCGCCGTCGAGCATGGCGCGGTGAGCCAGCACCGAGGTGAAGCGCTCGTCGAACATCGTCACCGGAATGTCGGGCACGGCCTTGCGCAGGCGCTGAATGGCCGGCACGAGGTAGCGCTGACTCTCGGAAGGACGGTCGCGCATGTCGCGCGGCTCGCCCACGACAATGCCGTCGAGAGGCTCGCGGGCGGCATAGGCACGCACGAAGTCGCACAGCGTGGCCGTGGGCACCGTGTCGAGCCCGTTTGCGACGATGCGCATCGGGTCGGTCACGGCGATGCCGCAACGCTTGCGTCCGAAGTCTATGGCCATCAGTCTTCCCATAACTCGGCAAAGATACAAAATTCCGCCCAATTACTAAAATTATAGCCGACCCCGACGCCGCGGCAAAACTGCGGTTGCCGCCCCGGCCATCACATCCCGGACGTCCTGTTGAAACGGGATATCCGCTCGTTGACGATACGAACATAGCTGCGCTTCAGCTTCTCGGGCAGAAAACTATGGTCGACAAGACGCTTTGCCTCATCAGGCAGACAGGCGTATTTGTTCAGGATTCTGTCCATGCGTTTCTTCACCAGGCCTATTCTCTGCCCGAATCGCTCAAAGTCGAGACGGCAGGCATGCCCTGTCCTCTCCAGCACGTCGCTCTTTTCCAATTCGGGAGACAGGCCTCCGTCAAGGCCGAAGTCATCGCCGGCTACGTGAAGTCCCGTATTAAGGAGGTCATATGCCGGAGCAAGGCGATAGTCCTGACCGTTCAGGACAAGCGAAAAATTCTTAAGATGAGCGTCGCCGTTAGCATATATGTAATTGAAAACTACGAGTTCAAAGAAGCGCTCCATGTCGACCATCCAGGCCGCTACATTCGCTCTTATCGCTTTGGCGATGTCCTCGTAGCATCCGCTATACTTGAAGTGCGTTCCGGCTGTCTGTTCATTCCTGCCTGCCAAAGATGCGAAATCTTCCATCGGCAGCTTCGAGCCATCGGGCAGGACATCAAAACGGCGCGTGATATACACCGGCTGTCCTTTGGACGTGAAGCACAGGCCATTCAATGCGGTCTGAATACCGTAGACCTGCGAGGCAATCTGCATTGTAAGGTGCTCATTGGCCGGTATCGCCTTACGGTCGCGAAGCGTCCTGTCCCAGGGAGCAGGCTTCAATATATGCGTCGAGCGTTGGATGTCTCCCGCAATGCATATATCGCCGCCATTTATTACCGCCGGAAATTTCTCCTGCACACCGGATACGGAGATGCGGTGCATGGCTTCCGCAATTTCGCCGGTATCCCGGAATTCGTCGATGTCAAATCCAAGTATGGGACAGACTTTTGTCTTTCCGAAAAGCGATTTGGCTGCCGCAGGGCTATATGCGTCAAATCCCTCGCGGAGCGAAACAGGGCAGTTTCTTATTTCAATCATTGCTCATCCTCCTTACATTCACCGCCCCTATAAAATCTTTATCGGCCATAGCCTCAAGAAGTCCGAAAAAATCATTTTCGTCGATTCTAAGCGAACGGCATATCACCCGGCGGTTTGTACCCTCCGGCAACATATTTGAAAAGAAAGGAAACAGATGCTCGGAGCGGAAAGCATCGGCCCGCAAGGGCAATGTCGCGGAAACGGGAGGCAGCGAAGACGCAAGGTAATCTTCACAGTATTGGAACGAATACCCGGCTCCCGGTTGATGCTCGGTCAATACACCGGCTTTTGTATCATTGAAATAAACCGCCAGTTGCTTCATACAGTCCTCCTTATGCGGAATTCAATCTCAACGCCGAGAACGTCAAGTATTTTATTAACGGTATTGAGTGCGGGATTTCCCTTGCCCCGCTCAATGTCCTTGATTGTGGCAAGACTTACCTCCGACATTTCGGCGATGTCCTGCTGGGTGAGCGACAGAACTTCACGCCGTTGTTTCATCACATCCTTTAGCTCCATAGTCTGATATAATAGTCTTTTGCGCAAATGTATCAATAATTTTTGAAGCAAGCAAGCAAAAAGTACATTAAATCATACTTCCCATCACGATTAGCCATGGCTCAAAAATTTGATGAAGTTACATGCCTCCGCAAAGCTTCAGCGCTTATTCAATCTGCATCCGGGTTCTTGATGATTAGAATCGGGCGCGGTATAGTAGCCGATTTATCCTCAAAAGGTGCCTTATACCATATATCGATGTTGGAAGGGAGTTTCGACCGGAGTTGCCTTGCGAGTTCAAGGCCTCGCCTGTGATAATCTTCCCAATCAAAATCATACACCTCTCCATTCTCGGATTTGACGATAATTCCGGAAATTTCTTTCGACCACGCCGAAAATCCCGGAATTACAATCGTATTTCCATTACTGTCGAGTACGTCCTCAAAGGTGTCATCCTCGACATCGAACGGAATTCTATGTGGTATTACCTCTTCAACGCATACATCATATTCCGGATAGATAATCCATATCCGGTCGACCATCGTCTGTCTTCTAACCGGCGCCGCATAATTATGTTTTTCTTCCGAAAGCCACTGTTCAATTACAGGAGATTTTGCCTTGTTATAGGCATAGAGGTCTTTGACATCGTACACGTAACCGTCGAAACCCTTAACATATGCCAAACAAACCCGCAGTAAGCCCTCATAAAAAGTCCGTATTGTTGAACGCTCCTCACAGTAGCCTTTCAGCATCGGGGCCTTACCGAAATCATAGGTCAATATGGAAACCAAGCATAGTTCATCATATTTGAAACCATAGCCTCCGGATGATTCCTCAACTGATTTCAGGACTGAATGATGTTGGAATTCTATTATAGTATCCGACATATCAAAGCCCAATCGCACTTTTGCCTCGCGGGAGAAGACATAGTCTTCCAATTTATTCCTTATTTCATCGTAATCATTGTCCCAGTCTGAAATATAGCTTTGGAAAACGCGGTCAGACAGGCCGATGTAGTATTTCTCAGCATCATCACCGGAATCAAAAATAAATTTATCTATCGTTATTTCTGACGACAACCGGGCGAAAGCAGAAGGTAAAGCCCACTTGATTGCCAATTGTTTAATGCACAAGCCGACGGGGTCTTCGCCAATGAATTCATAAACGACATCAGCCCCTTCAATAATCTTTTGATAAAGGTTATTGATAGCCAATGCTATTTTCGACTGGTACTCGGAGTAGGTATAAAAACGATGTCCGGCCTTTTTCAGAACATTATGAGTAAGGAGCCAATCATAACAGAACTCTTGTTTCCGACAATCTGCCACAAACAGGCCTATGCGCTCCCCTCCGTCAAGGTATAACTGGCATTCATGATTATAGATTGATGAGACTAGATCCAGCGGATCAATGAACATAAATGCACCATCCTCCTTCAACCCTACGCCCCATTTGCCGTCAACCTGAGCGCACTCTATGTTGAAAGGAGAACAAAGTCCTTCAATAGCCTCCAGGCGATTCTTCAGCTTCTTGTTCTCTTTTTCCAAGTATTCTTTAGCTCCGAATATTGTCTTCATCTACTGTCGTTTGGCCTCAGATGATGCGATTAATGTCAATAGGGCTATTTCCTGCTTGAGGTCAGACCTCAGCGAGCGGGTTCCTTTATCAAAATAAGTCTTAGTTCCCAAGATAGAAAGAAGAGAGCCAAATGGCAATACATCATTGTCGACATCCCAATTTTGATTAAAACCGCAGATTCCATATTTATTCAGGGCAGAAATGGCGGCATCAACGACTGCTCGGCGGAACAAAGAATAATTCATGGCAAAATTACGGTGCACCGCAGAGTCATCATTTATATCTTCGGATTTACTTACTCTGATATCCATTGACAGCAAATCATCCGACATATTGTGTTTCAATGCGAGTCCCATACAGCCCGGCTCGGCAACCCAATCAATAAAATATTGGCTATCATCGCTTCCCGAACAGTATTCATGATTCAGTGCCTCAACAGCCTCTATCAATGAGCTGAGAGGTTCCGCTCCTATATATGATGCGTTGAAAGAAATTTCAGTCCCATCAAATAGCAGAGAAACAGTCTCCCAACCGGCCTCCAAGCCATCAATCTTGACTTGGAAATCGGCTATACGTTCATATTCTCTCGCCTTTCTCATCTTAAGCAATTGAAAAATTCGTTATTGCAATCCCATCCCCTGCTCTGCTCAGTCGAGGGCGACGGGGAGTTCGATGCGGAATGTGGTGCCGACGCCGACGGCGGAGCGGGCCACGAAGATGCGGCCGCGGTGGTACTCCTCGACTATGCGCTTGGCGAGGGTCAGGCCGAGTCCCCAGCCACGGCTCTTGGTGGTGAAGCCGGGATTGAATACTGTCTTGAAGTTCTTGCGGCTTATGCCCTTGCCTGTGTCGGTCACTTCGACGGCAGCCACGCCCTGTGCCGGGACAAGCGCCACCTCGATGCTGCCGCTGCCTTCCATGGCGTCGACGGCGTTCTTGATGAGATTCTCGATGACCCATTCCAGCAGCGGCGTGCAGGCCATGACTTCGCTGTCGGGCGCCTCGGCCTTGTAAGAAAGCGATATGCGCGGCGAGATGCGGGTCTTCATGTAGCCGACAGCGTCGGAGACAATGGCGCCGAGGTCGGTGCGCTCCATCTTTGGCTCGGAGCCGATTTTGGAGAAGCGCGACGCTATGGTGCTCAGGCGCGAGACGTCTTTGTTCATTTCCTTGAGCGTGTCGGGGTCGACGCCCATGTCGGGGAGCAGTTCCATCCATGCCATCAGCGACGATATTGGTGTGCCAAGCTGATGCGCCGTTTCCTTCGACAGGCCCACCCACACCTTGTTCTGCTCGGCCTTCTTTGTCGAGAGCACCGCGAAGTAGACCACGGCGATAAATGCCAGCATGACAAGCAGCTGGATGTAGGGAAATACGCTCATGCGGCGCAGCAGGGTGGAATCCTCGTAGTAAAGGAACTGGGTGACGCCCGGCGCGATATTGATTTCGATACGGCGGGGCGACTCGCGCAGCGACTCGAGTTTGTCCTCCAGATAGCGTGCGTTGCGCTCCGAGGCAGGGTCATCGGCATCGGGCAGGTTGAAGTTGCGCTGGTCCAGGATATGACCCTCGCTGTCGGTGAGCAGCACGGGTATGTTGGTATTCTGCTGGATGATGGACAGCAGGAAGTCGATGTCGGTGCCGGGAGTGTCGGACAGGGTCGAGGCCACGAGCTCGCGGGTGGCTCCGGCCCATATCTCCATGCGCTGTCGCTCCTGCACCTCCAGGTCGGCTATGAGCCTCGACGAGAAGTACAGGAACATCGCCACCACTGCAGCGGCGGCGACGAGAAAGGCGGCTTTGCCGTAACGGCGTAGTTCGTAGATATTGGCCACGGCACAAATTTAATCCAAATTTTTCTACCGTGCAAAAAAAGCGGATGCCGGCGTCGGAACGTCGGCACCCGCCTGAGTATTGCGGATGAAGTCCGTAGGACTGTCTTATTCTTTCACGAGGGTTACGATGAGTTCCTTCTCATCTTCGGGATCGGTGCTGATGTCGATTTTGCCTTCGCGGGCAAGCCATCCCAGAGCTGCGAAGACTTCTTTGTCTTTCAGCTTGGTGATTTTCTTAAGCTGCTTGATGCCAAGGGTTTCTGCTGTATTGAGCGCTACCCATACCGTGCCGGCGTTTGTGCCGATAATTTCTGTGTTCATCGTTTAATGATGTTTTGAGTTATTTGTTAGACGTCGTTATGCAATATATCCTTTCGGGCTTTTTACGCTGCAAAGTTAAACATATTTTTCAAATAACGCCCACATAAATGAATTGTTTTTAAAAAATGAACACACAAAAGCCGCAAAATGTTTATGTCGGCAAACATTTTGCGGCTTTGTAATATCGGTTTCGTACGGGCTCAGCGGTCGAGCTTGCGCAGCAGGACGTCGACGGCGGCGCGAATCTGCAGGTCATTGCCTGCTGTGGTCTCGGCCGGTGTGTTGTAGACCTTCACTTCGGGATTGAGCTGCTGGTTCTCGAGGGGACGGCCGTTGCGGTCGAGCACAGTCACCTGAGGTATGCCGAACACGATTGTGGGGTCGATCTGGCCTTCCCACCACACGGCGGTCATGGTGCCGGGCACGGGAGCGCCGACAAGGTCGCCGATGCCGAGGGCCTGATAGGCGTAGGGCGTACCGTAGGCGTCGGAGTAGTTGGCTTCGTTGACGAGCATCACCGAGGGTTTGGTCCACTGCGAGAAGGGGTCAGAGCCAATGTACTGTCCGCGGGGAGCGTAGCGGGCGTATTCGCGTCCGCTCAGCAGCAGGGCCACGTCGTTGTGGAGCCAGCCGCCGCCGTTGAAGCGGGTGTCGACGATTACTGCGTCGCAGTTGCGGTACTTGCCCAGCAGGCGGTCGTAGGCGGTGCGGAAGCTGGGGCTGTCCATGCCTTCGATGTGCACGTAGCCGATGCGTCCGCCCGAAAGGCTGTCGACGAGGGCTTCGTTGCGCTCTACCCATTGCTGGTACTGGAGTTCGACGTCATAGCTCAGTGGCTTGACGGTGACGGTCTTGACCGTTCCGTCGGCTTTGCGCACGGTCAGCGCCGTGGGGCGGTCGGCCTTGCCGTCGAGCAGGGGGAAGTAGTCGCGGCCGGCCTCGACGGGCTGTCCGTCGATGGCAGTGATGATGTCGCCGGGTCGCACGTCGGCCTTGGGCAGTGCCAGCGGGCTGCGGGGCAGCAGGGAGGCCACCTTGAGGCCGTCGCCGGTGTATTCGGGGTCGAAGTACGCGGCGAGGGTCGCCGTCGAGAGCGAGGGTGCCGATGTGGAGTAGGCCGAGGCACCGGTGTGCGAGGCGTTGAGCTCGCCGAGGAGTTCGCTCAGCAGGATGGCGAAGTCCTGATTGTTGGTGATATAAGGCAGGAAACGGCGGTAGTCGCGGCCATAGCCGTCCCAGTCGACGCCGTGGATGGCGGGATCGTAGAATTTGTCGCGTACCTGACGGTGGGCGTGGTCGTAGATGTACTCGCGCTCAAGCGAGGGATGACGGTCGTAGGGAGCCTCGAAGTCGATGGACTCGGTGTCGCCCGAGGCCAGCTCGAGTTTCTTCATTCCGCTGCCGGAAAGGAAGAACAGGTTCTCGCCTTTCTTGTCGGGCACGAAGCCTCCGCGCACGCCCGAGGCGAGCACCGAAGTTTCGTCCTCGCGCAGGTCGCGTACGTAGAGTCGCGAGCTGCCCTCGGTGGAAAGTGCCAGATAGTAAAGCTTGTCGCCCTTGGGGCTGAGGAAGTAGTCGCCCATCGAGGAGGAGCGCTCGGTCAGCCGGACGGTGCGGTGGCGTCGGTTGCGCAGGTCGAAGGCAGTGGCGGGAGTCTCCTCGTTGTTGCCGTTCTTTTTCTTCTTTTTCTTTTTGGAGGAGGTGGAGGAGTCGTCATCGTCGTCGTCATCCTCTTCGGCAGCGGCGGCGCGCTCGGCCTCTTCCTTGGTCATGTTGAAGCGTTCCCAAGCCTCGGCATCGAGAGCCATCAGCACCACGTCGTCCTGATTGCCCCAGCTGCCATGGCTGCGCATGCCGTAGCGACCTGTCGTATAGGTTATTGCCTTACCGTCGAGCGCCCAGTGCGGGTCGCCGTCCTCGTAGCCGCTTTCGGTCAGGTCGACCACCTCGCTTCCGTCGGCCTTGACGAGGGCGATGTCCTGATTGTTCCAGCCTCCGGTGCCGATATAGTTGATGAGCAGCCACTTGCTGTCAGGGCTCCACTCGAAGGTGATGTCGCCGTCGGAGTAGGAATAGTTGAAGCGTCCGTCGAGGGCCGTGTGGACGGCCTTGGTCTCGACGTCGATGATTTTCAGCTCGGTACGGTCCTCAAGGAAGGCCACCTTCTTGCCGTCGGGGCTGAAGACGGGCTGCTGGGCAGTCTTTTCGGAGCGGTAGAGGGGCTCTTCGGCGATGGCTGATGCGTAGGTGAAGCTCTTGTCGGCTTCGTCGGTGAGGCGGCTGATGAAGAGCTGCCAGATACCGTCGCGCTCGCTGTCGTAGACCATCGAGCGACCGTCGGGGGCGAAGTCGATGGTGCGTTCCTGGCCTGCGGTATTGGTTATGCGCTTGGTTGTCGGGTACTTGACCGATGTCACATAGACGTCGCCGCGCAGTGTGAATGCCACTTCCTCGGCCGAGGGAGCCACGGCCATGTTGTCGGCACCGGCCTCGACGATGCGCGTGATGTGGTCGCGGTCGTAGTCGTCGGTATAGATTTCGACATTCACCTTCTGCGGCTCGCCGCCGGGGGTGAGGGTGTAGATTTCGCCGTCGTAGCTGTATGCCAGGCGGTTGCCGTCGGCGCTGGCGCTGAGGCTGCGCACGGGGTGGCGGTCGTAGGCCGTGAGGCGACGGCGGCTGTCGCTGCCGACGGTGGCCTCGTAGATGTTGAGCACGCCGGCGCTGTCGTCGCAGGTGTAGGCGTAGCGCTCGCCGCCGGAGCCGAGCCATACGGGATTGCGCGAGGAGCCCTCGCCGCTGCTCAGGAGGGTGAACTCGCCGTCGCGCAGCAGGTAGACGTCGGGAGTGCCGGCGCTGACCTCATGTTTGCGGTAGTTGTTCTCGAAGCTCTTCTTGTTCTGGAACAGAAGGTCGCCGCGGCTGTTGGCGCTCACGGCAGTCATGGTCAGCGACTGCAGAAGCACCGGGCGCGAGCCGGGGCGTGTGGACACGGTGTATGTCTGAGCGAAGAAGGGGCCGTTGAGGTCGGATGGCGAGGGCATTATGTCGGCCCCGAAAATCACGGTGGAGTCGTTGAGCCATCCGCGCACGGCCTCGCTGCCCGAGTGGGTGGTCAGTCGCACGGGAGTGCCGCCCTGCGCGTCGACGACGAAGACGTCGTTGCTGCCGTTGCGGTTGCTGGTGAAGGCTATGCGGCTACCGTCGGGGCTGAAGAACGGATTCGTATCATAGGCCGGCGAGACGGTAATCTGTGTGGCACGGCCGCCGGCGGCGGGAACAGTGAAAATGTCGCCCTTGTAGGTGAACGCAATGGTGTTGCCGTCGGGGCTGATACATGTTTCGCGCAGCCACAGCGGCGCTTCGGCGGCGAAAGCAGCCGTTCCGCAGGCCGCGAGGCCGAGCAGCGCCATGAGTCTTAGCTTGTCCATAGGATTATTGTTTGGTCGTGTTTATTATCCGATGTATATACGACACACCGGAACCCGCGGAGTTACAGTTCCGGCAGCATTATGTCGCAAAGTTAGAAAAAATAAGGCAGAAATCAGTCCATGGCACAATAAATATAATAAGAGCCGGTTCCCCAATATTTGTTAACGCTGGGGCGGTCAAGCGTCGTGCAGATGTGTTCGCGCAGTGAGGGA
>JAIDUY010000143.1 GCA_029059965.1 Muribaculaceae bacterium | reverse complement strand
CGCGCCCCCGCGACTACTCCCAGAAAATCGCTCCTTTGTTCACGGAGAGATTCTCAGAATATAAAAAGAGTCGGTCATAAGAGACATTTCCAGGGAGCGCACGGTCAATCGCGCGGAGGGGCCGAAAGTGCGTTTCGCACAGCTGCGGCACGGTCTTCGTCGTTATCGTAGCGGGTGGAGAGTATGTCGGGGAAAAAGAAAAGTTTCAGGACCAGAAAAAACAGAACAAGCTTGACTGCGATGAGCAGCCAAAGCTTGCGTCCTACCGTCATGCCGCGAAAGCCGTCCACATAAAGGTCGCGTGCGGCAATCAAACTGCTTTTCAGTCGGGTCATCGGTATTTCCTGAATAATTCATCCGGGCGATGCGGGGACTGCCGCAACGTCCGGATGAATCAGAAGTTTATTTGAGAGTTCCGGCCTCGGCCTGACGAATCATATTCTGGTCGGCGGTGATGTAGATTTCCACACGACGGTTCTGCGCACGTCCGGCCGCAGTCTCGTTGGAAGCCACATAGTCGGCCATAGGTATGCCCTGAGCCGAGAGGCGTGTGGGCGCTACGCCGCTGTTGGCGAGGAAGCTGAGCACAGCGTCGGCTCGTTCGCCCGAAAGGCGCTGATTGACGGCGAAGCTGCCGGTATTGTCGGTGAAACCGTAAATCTGCACGTTGGTGTCGGGATTTTCCTTGAGCGAGTTGGCGAAGCGTGCAAGGTCGGTCTGGGCACTGGGGCTCAGGGTGTACTTGCCGGTCGGGAAGAGGATGCCGCCCTCGAAGGTCACCTTGATGGCCTGAAGGCCGTTGGCGTCGGTGGTCTTCTCGACTGTTGCCTGATTGCCAAGCTCCTGCTCCAGCTCACGCTGCTGTTTGTCCATCTTGTTTCCGATGAGAGCGCCGGCACCAGCACCTACAGCCGCACCGATAGCGCTGCCTATACCTGCGCCTTTGCCGCCGCCGATCAGAGCGCCGAGTCCGGCACCGAGTGCAGCGCCGCCACCACCGCCGATGAGGGCGCCTTTGCCGGTCTGTGTCATGGACGAGCAGGACGTCTGTCCTACGAATAATGTGCCTGCTACAAGCGCCAGGCATGCTATCTTAATGATTTTCATGTTACAATGTGTTTTATGATTCTTTACAATGCGGATGCATATAGAATTTCTACGTTCAAAAATAGTGAAGAGTTTTGCGGCAGCAAAAAATTTAACTAATTTTGTGTAAGAATAAGCGACGATTCACCTCATGAAAAACAACAAACTCCGAACGCGCAAACCGGGATTGGCCATGCTGGGCCACCTTGCAGCCTTGCTGGCCGTAGCCATGTGGGGCTATTCCTTCGTATCGTCCAAGGTGCTTCTTGACAACGGACTCGGTCCGGTGCAGGTCTACGTGCTGCGCTTCGTCATCGCTTATGCCGTGGTGCTGTGCATATCGCACAAACGTCTTTTCTCCGCCTCGTGGACCGACGAATTCCTGCTGATGCTTTGCGGCATGACAAGCGGTTCGCTCTACTTCATCGCCGAGAACACGGCGCTCCAGTACACCCTCGCCACCAATGTGTCGCTGCTGACCTCGATGTCGCCCCTCATCACGGCCATATTCCTGGCCATTCTCTACAAGCAGGAGAAGCTCGGAATCGGGACATGGTTCGGCAGCTTCCTCGCCGTCCTCGGCGTAGCGTGCGTGGTGTTCAACAGTTCGACAAACTTCGAAATCAGACCTTTGGGCGACATACTCTCGCTGGCAGCAGCCGTGTCGTGGGCCGTCTACTCGCTCATACTTCGCAAAATCAGCGCCGGATACGACGTATGGTTCATATCCCGCAAGACATTTGCTTACGGACTTCTGACCTCACTGCCCTTCCTTGCCTTCGAGAACTGGCCCTCGGACTTCGGGCAGATACTGTGCCGCGGCGACGTCATCGGCAACCTGCTCTTCCTCGGCCTCGGAGCCTCGACCATAGCCTACGTCATGTGGGCCGTCAGCATCCGCAACATCGGCGCTCTGAAGTCCAACAACTATATGTACTTCCAGAGCATCGTCACACTGGTGGTTTCGTACTTCGTGCTGGGCGAGCCCATCACAGCTATCGGAATCGCAGGTATAGCGCTGATTGTCGGAGGTCTATGGGTCGGCGACAACATCAACCGTATTATCGAGAACAGACGTAATAAAGTTAATAGAGGTTAAAACACTTGACAAAGCCAAAAAAAAGCAGTAACTTTGCACCGTCAAAACACCGCGGGGTGGAGCAGTGGTAGCTCGTTGGGCTCATAACCCAAAGGTCGCAGGTTCGAGTCCTGCCCCCGCCACTAAGAAAAAGCCGCATCGAGTTTCCCTCGTGCGGCTTTTTTGTTTGACGACCGACATTTTGTCCTTATAATGTGTTTTAATTTGTGCCGGTAAGGTCCGGCCGAATCACGTTCCCACTATTGCGCATCATGAATCAGGACAACTCATCTGCAGTCTCGCATCCGAATCCGCTGGGCACGCGGACCCTCGGACAGCTGTTGTGGCAATACTCGCTTCCGGCGATTATAGCCTCGCTGGCCACGTCGCTCTACAATATCGTCGACAGCATCTTCATAGGCCGCGGTGTCGGAGCCATGGCCATCACCGGACTTGCCATCACATTCCCGCTGATGAATCTGGTGGTGGCGTTCTGCGTCCTTGTGGGCGTGGGCGGCGCTACAATATCCTCGATATTCCTTGGCCAGAAGTCTATGGACAAGGCTTCGGACGTCGTGGGCAATGTCACTGTGCTGTGCCTCATCCATGCTGTGATAATCATGGCGATAGGACTGATTTTCCTCGACCCCGTGCTCGTGTTCTTCGGCGCTACACCCGAAACCATCGGCTATGCGCGCGAATTCATGCGAGTAATCCTCTACGCCACTCCCCTCACCTATGTCTTCCTCGGCCTCAACAACCTGATGAGGGCCACGGGCTACCCGCGCAAGGCAATGATTTCGGCTCTGCTTTCGGTGGCCGTCAACGTCGTCGCGGCTCCAATCTTTATCTTCGTCCTCGACTGGGGTATCGCCGGAGCCGCATGGGCAACGGTGTTGGGACAGACAAGCGCCTTCATCTGGGTGCTGTCGCACTTCATATCGCGCAAAAGCCTAATCCACTTCAGCCGCCGCAGCTGGCGTCTTAACGGACGCATCATACGCAGTATCTACTCCATCGGCATGTCGCCCTTCCTGATGAACTGCTGCGCCTGCCTTGTGGTGGTGTTCATCAACAAGGCCCTGCTCGACAGTGCGGGAAGCGACGGCAACCTCGCCGTCGGAGCCTACGGCATCATCAACCGCACCTCCATGTTCTTCGTCATGATTATCTTCGGCGTCACTCAGGGTATGCAGCCCATACTCGGTTTCAATTACGGCGCCGCCAACTGGAAGCGCGTCATCGGCACACTGCGCCGCGGCATACTCATCGCCTCCATTGTCTCGTGCATAGGATTCGCCATCACCGAATGCATCCCCGACACAGTCAGCTCACTGTTCACCACAGACCCGGGCATGATAAAAATAGCACGCGACGGCTTCCGCATCTTCTTCATCTTCTATCCCGTGGTCGGATCGCAGATTGTCATCCAGAACTACTTCCAGAGCATCGGCAAACCTGCTCTGTCCATCTTCCTCTCCCTGACACGACAACTTATATTTCTCGTCCCCCTGTTGTGGATTCTGCCGAAACACTACGGAGTGGACGGTGTTTGGTCGGCAATGGCCGCGTCCGATATGATTGCTTTCGCACTCGCACTCATCACTGTTCTGATTATGAACAGGCGCATTGCCCGACAGCTTAACCGCATGGAAAAGTATGACTCAGACGATTGAACTGCGCGTCAGCCCCAAGGTAGCCGCGACTCCGGATTTACTTGACAAAGAATGTGCCCGCGCCCTCAGGCTTGCTCCCGGGCGTGTGAAGCGCGCCGACATACTTAGGCGCTCAATCGATGCCCGTCAGCGCCGCGTGGCCGTCAACCTCAAGGTTGCCGTCCATGTCGACTGCATCGACGAGGCCGCCGTTGCCTTCGAGCCTGTGGAATACCGCCCTGTCGGCGATGCCCCTCAGGCCATCGTCGTCGGTGCCGGTCCTGCAGGACTTTTCGCCGCCCTTGAGCTGATTGAGGCGGGCGTGAAGCCCGTCGTGCTGGAGCGCGGCAAGGATGTCGACAGCCGTCGGCGCGATATGGTCGCCATAAGCCGCGAAGGCACGGTCGACCCGGACTCCAACTACTGCTTCGGCGAGGGCGGAGCCGGGGCGTACAGCGACGGTAAGCTCTACACGCGCAGCAAGAAGCGCGGCCCCGTGGAGAAGGTGCTGCGCATCTTCCACCAGCACGGCGCCCAGCGCGACATCCTCGTCGACGCCCATCCCCACATCGGCACAGACCGCCTGCCATCGGTCATCAAAGCCATGCGACAGACCATCGAGGCCTGCGGCGGCGAGGTACACTTCGGCACTCGCGTCAGCAAGCTCATCATGGAAAACGGCAAGGTGACAGGAGCAAGCGACACACAGGGCCATTCGTGGCACGGTCCAGTCATCCTCGCGACAGGCCATTCCGCGCGCGACGTCTACGCCATGCTGATAGAGGCCGGAATAGACCTCGAAGCCAAGGGCTTAGCCGTCGGAGTGCGACTCGAGCATCCTCAGGAACTCATCGACCGCCTGCAGTACCATTCGCCCGAAGGCCGCGGCAAATACCTTCCCGCAGCCGAATACTCGATGCTGACACGCGTCGACGACCGCGCCGTCTACTCCTTCTGCATGTGTCCGGGCGGCTACATCATCCCGGCCGCCAGCGCCCCGGGGCAGCTTGTGGTCAACGGCATGAGTCCCGCCAACCGCGGCACGCGCTGGGCCAACTCGGGTATGGTGGTCGAAGTCCTTCCCGACGACATCGAGGCAGAGCCGGGCACCCATCCCGAACTGCGCATGATGCACTTCCAGGAACGCATCGAAAAAGCCTTCTTCGAAGCCGCGGGACGCACACAGAAAGCACCCGCACAGCGCATGACGGATTTCGTTGCAGGCAAAGCATCCGGCTCACTCCCCCGCTCCTCCTATCCGCCCGGACTCACCCCGGCGCGTGTGGACCTGCTGCTGCCAGAACCTGTGTCGCGGCGTCTGCGCGAGGGTTTCCGCGTGTTCGACTCGAAACAACGCGGCTTCCTGACTGCCGAGGCCACCGTCATCGGCGACGAGACGCGCACATCATCGCCCGTGCGTGTGCCCCGCGACGCCGAATCGCTGTGCCACATCAAGTGCCAGGGGCTGTACCCCTGTGGCGAAGGCGCAGGTTATGCCGGCGGCATCGTCTCGGCAGCCATCGACGGCATCATGACGGCTCGCGCCCTCGCAGCATCGCTGCAGGAGCACAGGCATCCTGAAGAATTATAATAGATTAAGAACCGGCTCTAAGATAAGGTATTATTCGCCGACGGCGCCATCGGTGATGGCGCGCATTTCGTCGTATTCGGCCCAGTCGGGGTCGTTTTCGGCGTAAATCTCGAGCGGAAGAACCTGGAACTGCGCCAAGGCTCTGTTCAAAAAGCCGTTGAAGGCATCGGTGCTGAATGTATAGAACACCCAGTCGCGGCGTCCCGCGCCGGTGTATATGCCCGTCAGCAAGGCTGTGTTCTTGCCTTTGAGCTCGGCGGCGAAGGAGTCGGTTATCTGCTCAAGCAATTCGGCAGTCGCATCGTCGGGGAAGCCGAGTTCGCCTCCGGGAGTATAAGGCAATGACACCTCGACGCGGATGTTGTTGCGTCCGCGCGAGCGGTATTTCTCCACATCGCAACGCCCCGTCACAATGATGGTATTGCCATTGTCATCGCTTGTCGGAACTGTAAACCAGGTGTCTGCCATAGCTGAAAGTCAAAAATGATGAAACCGGAAACTCTCCGGAAGATAAAAGAAAAAAGCATGGTCGGAGTATAAGCCGGGTTATGTGGCGCCGCCACTTTCGCCCGCAAGGGGCGGGGAGTTGGCGGGCGCCGTCCGTCATTTATCTGCCTGACGAATCAGGATTCAGCAGTCTACCCCCCGGCAATGGACGAGCAGCCCTTGAATGCCGGTATACTTGACCTTGCAACCCATAAGATGTGCGGCGCGCGATATCGCTGTCGCGCCCGGTGAGCTCTTACCTCGCCTTTTCACCCTTACCCGCCCCGAGGGGCGGGCGGTAATTTTCTGTCACATTACTCTACCGTTACCGATAGCTTGCCGTTAGCAAATATGGTGCTCTGCGTTGCCCGGACTTTCCTCCCGCCCCTCATGCGTGGACAGGCGACGGACCCTCCGGCCATGCTTTAAAGGTTGATTATTACATATATCCGCGGATGACTCCTCGCTTGGAGTTGCGCACGAACTGGATGATTTCGTCGCGCTCGCGTGTTGCGGGCAGCTCGGCCTCGATGCGTTCGAGAGCGTCGCTGATGTTCATGCCCGAGAGATAGAGGTAGCGGTAGATTTCCTGAATCTCGCGGATGACGTCGTTCGAGAAGTTGCGGCGGCGCAGACCTACGGAGTTGATGCCGGCGTAGGATATGGGCTCGCGTGCAGCCTTGACATAAGGAGGTATATCCTTGTTAATCAAGGCACCGCCCTGAATCATGACATGCGGGCCGATATGGCAGAACTGATGGATAAGTGTTCCGCCGCCGATGACTGCGAAATTGTCCACGACCACTTCGCCGGCAAGCTGGGTGGCATTGCTGATGATGACGTTGTCGCCTACGACGCAGTCGTGAGCCACATGGCTGTAGGCCATGATGAGGGTGTTGCTGCCGACGACGGTCTTTCCCTTGGCGGCGGTGCCGCGGTTGACGGTCACGCACTCGCGCAGGGTGGTGTTGTCGCCGATGACGGCAAGTGTCTCCTCGCCGCGGAACTTGAGGTCCTGGGGTATGGCACCGATTACGGCGCCGGGGAATATGGTGCAGTTGCGGCCGATGCGCGCGCCTTCGAGAATAGTCACGTTGCTGCCGATGCGGGTTCCCTCGCCGATTTCGACATTCTGGTCGATGGTGACGAAGGGGTCGATGACTACGCTGGGAGCGATTTTAGCCGCAGGATGTACGTAAGCAAGAGGTTGCTTCATTGTCGGTTCTTGTTTAGGATGCAGAGCAGAGTCCGGCGTATGCCGGATTATTTGTTCTTGATAATCTGAGCCATGAACTCGCACTCGCACACAACCTTCTCGCCTACGAAAGCGCGGCCTTTCATGACGGCCATGCCGCGGCGCATGGGGGTGAGGAAGGATACGTGGAAGAGCAGGGTGTCGCCGGGCACTACTTTCTGACGGAACTTGACGTTGTCAATCTTCATGAAGTAGGTCGAATAGCGTTCGGGGTCCTCGACTACGCTGAGCACGAGCAGGCCGCCGGTCTGCGCCATGGCCTCGACAAGGAGTACGCCGGGCATGACGGGCTCCTGGGGGAAGTGGCCCTGGAAGAAAGGTTCGTTCGTGGTCACATTCTTCACGCCCACGATGTAGCTGTCGGTCTTGTCGATGACCTTGTCGACCAGCAGGAACGGATAGCGGTGCGGAAGGAGGTGGCGTA
>JAIDUY010000142.1 GCA_029059965.1 Muribaculaceae bacterium | reverse complement strand
CTTCCCCACCTCGGCCAAGTAGCACTTCAAAGTGCAGCCGCTGATGCAGCGCATCGTCGCACTCCTCCCCGAAGGCGAACCCTACTTCGGCAAGGACGCCCTCACCGACAAACCCGCGCGCTTCTTCGTCACCGAAATCATACGCGAGAAAATCCTCACAAACTACGACAAGGAAGTGCCCTACTCCACCGAAGTCATAGTCGAGAAATTCGACGAGAAAGAAGGAGCCATACACATCATGGCCGTAATCTACGTCGAACGCGACAGCCAGAAAGGCATACTCATCGGACGCGGAGGCAGCCGCCTCAAGAAAGTCGGCACCGAAGCCCGCAAGGACATCGAGTCCTTCTTCGGCAAGCGCGTCTACCTCGAGATGTTCGTCAAGGTAGAACCCAACTGGCGAAACCGCGAGAACAAACTCCGCGAGTTCGGATATATCGAATAATCACCCTCGTCGGGGCGGAATTTGCACATTACGCCCCGATGAGCTATCTTTGCAGCACAATACGCACTATATGGGACAGCTTGTAGCAATCGTCGGCCGACCCAACGTCGGGAAGTCGACCCTCTTCAACCGGCTCACCCAGAGCCGCACAGCCATCGTCGACCCGACGGCCGGCACGACACGCGACCGCCAGTACGGCAAAGTCGACTGGAACGGACGCGAATTCTCCATCGTCGACACCGGCGGATGGGTAGTCAACTCCGACGACATCTTCGAGGCCGAAATCAACAAACAGGTCGAGCTCGCCATCGAGCAGGCCGATGAAATCCTCTTCGTGGTAGACGCCATGAACGGCGTCACCGACCTCGACGACCACGTCGCCGAAATCCTCCGCAAAAGCCGCAAGCCCGTCATCCTGGTGGCAAACAAGGTCGATTCCAACGAGTGGGTCTACAACGTGCCCGAGTTCTACAGCCTCGGCCTCGGCGACCCCTACCCCGTGTCGGCGGTCAACGGCTACGGCACCGGCGACCTCCTCGACGAAGTCGTCAAGAAACTGCCCGAGAAGGAAGACGAGGACGAGAACCTCGAGGACATACCTCGCTTCGCCATCGTCGGACGACCAAACGCCGGCAAGTCTTCGCTCATCAACGCCTTCATCGGAACCGAGCGTCACATCGTCACCGACATCGCCGGAACCACACGCGACTCCATCTACACACGCTACACCAAGTTCGGATTCGACTTTTACCTTGTCGACACCGCCGGCATACGCAAGAAGAACAAAGTCAACGAGGACATCGAGTACTACTCGGTCATCCGCTCCATCCGCTCCATCGAAGCCTCCGACGTCTGCATCCTCATGATCGACGGCACACGAGGCATCGAGGCCCAGGACGTAAACATCTTCTCGCTCATCCAGCGCAACAAGAAAGGTCTCGTGGTAGTGGTCAACAAGTGGGACCTTGTCGAGGACAAGAGCACCGCGGCAATCAAGCACTACGAAGCCACCATCCGCGAACGCTTCGCCCCCTTTACCGACTTCCCCGTCATCTTCACCTCCGCTCTGACCAAGCAGCGCATCTTCAAGGTCCTCGAGACGGCACTCGAAGTCTACGCCAACCGCAAGCGCACCGTGCCCACCAACCAGCTCAACACCGTCCTGCAGGAAGACATCGCCGCCTACCCGCCCCCAAGCAACAAGGGCAAGTTCATCAAAATCAAATATATCACCATGCTCAAGGGAGCACAGGTCCCCACCTTCATCTTCTTCTGCAACCTGCCCCAGTGGGTCAAGGAGCCCTACCGCCGCTACCTTGAGAACAAAATACGCGAACACTGGAACTTCACCGGAACTCCCATCAACGTATTCATGCGCGAAAAATAGCCCGCAGATGTCGATTTAATGATTTTTTAACATTCGCTAATACATTTTTTAGCAAATCATTTTAAACCGACTCAAAAATATTACATAACTTTACGCCGTAAAAGTTTCCATCGCTTTTACGGCGTAATTCTTTATGCCCGCGCGGGAACTTTTCCGACCTCGAAACAGATAAGAAACAACTAATTTACAAATTAAAACCAACTCCATGAAAAAAGCTCTACTTCTTGCAGCCATGGCAGCAGCGGTAATGCCCGCATTCGCAGAAAGCGAAGGTAAGACCTACGACGCCAAAGACGGCTACACCTTCACCAACCTGTGGGTAAACTGCGCAGCCAAGGGTCAGTGGAACTCCCTTAAGGAGAACCAGATTCCCTCGTTCGACTACATCGCCACCGCTACCGCTCTCGGCGACAAAATCTACGTTGCCTCCTCCAAGAGCTTCGTTCCCGTAGTGGGCGAAGACGGCACCCCCGGCATGGGTCTGGGCGACAACGGCCAGCTCATCGAGTTCGACTACAACACCGGCGCCTACATCCGCAACATCCAGCTCACCGTCAACGGACAGCCCCTCACCGGTCTGCTCTGCGCCAACCACATCGGCACCGACGACTTCGGCCACATGTACCTCTTCGGCTACATGGCCTCCACCTTCGACACCACCAACGGCGTTCCCCGTCCCCTCAACATCTATGTTGTAGACCCCGCCACCGGTGCCTGCACACTCACCGCTACCCCCGCCCTCTTCGATGATTCCAGCTACGCCAACGGCCGTCTGGACCACATCGACGTAATCGGCGACATCACCCGCCAGCAGGCCCGCTGCGTCGTGATGGCAGCTCCCTCCGCTCCCGCCGACAAGCGCTACCTCTATGCATGGGCAGCCGAACAGGGCTCCGATGAATTCGGAGGCCACCTCGCAGGCGGCGACTACGAGCAGCTCGAAGTCGAAGAATGCTATCCCGTATCCGAAGGCCCCTGGGGCGGCGGTGCATACGTAAGCATTCTCCCCGACGACGAATACAGCGGCAGCTACGTCTACATCGACACCTTCACTTCCCTCCCCACCCTCTACGACACCGAAGCCGGCATGGTAGCAAGCTTCGCTGACGTTGTGGAAGCTGACCCCGAAAACCCCGTGTTCACTCCCAAGCAGAACCCCAACGGTGCTTGCGAGTTCACCCTCGGCGACGACACCTTCTTCATGTATCCCTACGAGGAATATGAACCCGCTCCCGCAGGCAACCGCGCACGCATCACCCGCTACGGCGAAGCCGGCGACATGAGCACCCTCGCTCACATGTACGACTTCCCCCAGATCGGTATGGGTACTGAAAAAGGCGCCGGCCGTCGTACACACATCCTCCAGGCCCGTGTCCTCACCGACAGCAAGGGCAAGCAGGCTGCCCAGATTCTGACCTACAAGTGCGGTAACGGCCTCGCCCTCTACCAGCTCGCTCAGGAAGGCTACGAAGGTGGCGCAGGCGTTGAAGGCATCGTTGTCGACAACAACGCTCCCGTTGAATACTTCAACCTCCAGGGCATCCGCGTTGCCAACCCCGAAAACGGCATCTTCATCCGTCGTCAGGGCAACGAGGTTACCAAGGTCGTTCTCTAATACACAGCGACTAAAAGACCCACACGGCGGCCCGCGCAATTGCGCGGGCCGCTTTTTTTGCGTATCTTTGCAGGCATCAAAAGACATCTGACCACATGATAAAGAATCTTCTCTTCGACCTCGGCGGTGTCGTAATCGACATCGAACGACAGCGCTGCGTCGACGCATTCACCCGACTCGGCCTCGCCGACGCCGACTCCTATTTCGGCGACTACGCCCAGACAGGAATATTCATGCAGATCGAGGACGGCTCCATCGGCACAGAGCAGTTCCACCGCGCCCTGCGCGAGAAGCTGCCCGAAGGAACGTCCGATGCGGCCATCGACGCCGCATTCCAGGCCTTCATCGTCGGAATACCCGCACACCGCCTCGAAAGCCTGCGCACGCTGCGCCGTCAGGGCTACCGCATCTACCTGCTCAGCAACACCAACCCCATAATGTGGAACGGCATCATCGCCTCCGAGTTCCGCAAAGAAGGCCTGACACGCGAGGACTACTTCGACGGCATGACAACCTCCTTCGAAGCCCGCGCCGCCAAGCCCGACGCCGAAATCTTCCACAGTCTCATCCGCGAGACAGGAATAAAGCCCGAGGAAACCCTATTCTTCGACGATTCCGAAATCAACACACGCGCCGCCGAAGCCCTCGGCTTCCGCACCGCCCACGTGCGAGTCGGCACAGAGTTCACCGACTACCTGCCCAAGTGAAGTCACAACCCGAATCCGTAGCGGCCATCGGAATGTTCGACGGCGTGCACCGCGGCCACAAGCTCATCCTCGACACCCTCACAGGCGAGGCGGCCCGGCGCGGCATGGCGAGCACCGTACTCACCTTCGTGCACCACCCCCTTGCACTGCTCGCACCCGAACGCGAACCCCGGCGCCTGAGTTCCAACGCCGGACGGCGTCAGCTGCTCCGCGAGGCCGGAGTGGACAGCATCATCGAGACAAGGTTCGAGACAGTCCGCATGCTCACGGCAAGGCTGTTCCTCGAAAATTTCGCCTCCATCGGCGTCCGCGCCCTTGTGATGGGATTCAACAACCACATCGGCAGCGACCGCCTCGATGCCGACGCAGCGGCCGCCTTAGGCATCGTCGACATCATCAAGGTCGTGCCCGACGCCTCGCTCGAAGGCATCAGCAGCACCGCCATACGCGAGGCTCTCGGCCGGGGCGACGCAGCCGCCGCAGCCGCCATGCTCGGACGTCCCTACCCGGTGGAAGGCAGCGTCGGCGAGGGCAAGCGCCTCGGACGCACCATCGGATTCCCCACTGCCAACATCATCGCCGACGACCCCGCCGTCATCATCCCCGCGCGGGGCGTCTATGCCGTCGACCTACGCCTCGACGGCGACGACACCGCACGCCGCGGCATGTGCAACATCGGCCACCGCCCCACCGTCGACGCCCCCGGCGCCCCCGAAAGCATTG
>JAIDUY010000141.1 GCA_029059965.1 Muribaculaceae bacterium | reverse complement strand
TTGCCTAACCATCCGTGCTTCCGGTCCTTCTTGACGGTCAGGCTGATGACGGTTTCCTCCTCGCCGTCATCGACTCCGGTCAGGCGTGCAAGGTCGCTCTTGCGGTCGACCACCTGGAGCTTCTCGACCATATCGACGGGCAGGTTGCGGGAAGCCACCTTGGGGTCGTCGGAGAAAAACTCCTTGCCGTCCACGAGTATCTTGCTGACGGTCTTTCCGTTTGCCGTAATCGAGCCGTCGGAGCCCACCTCGACGCCGGGCAGACGCTTGAGGAGGTCTTCGACCACGGCGTTCGGCGGCGTGCGATAGCTTTCGGCGGCGTACTCGACCGTATCCTCCATCACCTTGACCGGAGTGCGGATGCCTGTGACGGTGGCCTCCTGCAGGGCGACTGCAGTCTGCGACAGGGCGAAGGGGCGCAGGCGGACATCGTCGGTAGCGACGTTGATATTGCGTGTCGCCGTGGCGTAGCCGACGTAGGATGCCTCGACGATATAACGTCCCGGACGGACGTTTTCGATGCGGTAGCGGCCGTTGGCATCGGTCACAGCACCGCGGACGAGGGCTGAGTCGGCGGCGGCGAGGACGCGGACAGAAGCCTGGATGAGGCCTTCGTCCGACGCGTCGGCGTCGACTACACGTCCGCTGATGACAGCGGCGCCTATCACGGGAACCGCGCAAAGAACGAGTGCGGCCAGCGCAATGGTGCGGAAGGGAGAACGGATATTTTTCAAAGCAGTATGAAGTTGAAATTGGACGGAAACCGGGTCGGTGTTCAAAAGCAATGCAAATTTACATATAAAAGCCCGGATAGCCGAGTGTCAATAGACCCAAAGGCCGCAAAACCGGACAAAAGCGCGCTTCCTCCCGACAAAAGCCCCGTCTCAGGAACAATATATCTCAGCCGGATGTTATGTAATTACTTCCACGGGTTGCGCAGGCATCCGTGCCTCGATACGAAAATTCATCGGGACGGTAACAGGCCCGACAATAATTAAAATAATAACATTTCCGATTATGAACACAGCTCCCCTTTCCGGCATAAAAGTAGTGGACTTCACCGAAGTGCAGTCCGGCCCTTCGTGCACGCAGATGCTTGCGTGGCTCGGTGCCGAAGTCATCAAAATCGAACGTCCCGGCGTAGGCGACGCCACCCGCGGCGAACTCCAGTTCGACCCCAAGCTGCCGTCGTACTACTACCTCCAGCTCAATTCCGATAAGAAATCGTTGACCCTCGACGCCAAGACCCCCGACGGCAAGGAAATCATGACCAAACTCATCAAGGAAGCCGACATCTTCGTCGAGAACCTGCACCCCGGAGCAATGGACAAGCTCGGCTTCTCGTGGGAAGCCGTCCACGCTCTCAATCCCAAGTGCATCTACGGCACCATCAAGGGCTTCCCGGAGTCGTCGAAGTACAAGGACCTCAAGGCATACGAACCCGTGGCCCAGGTAACCGCAGGAGCCGCCTCCACAACGGGCTGGTTCGACGGAGAATATAACATCCCGACGCAGTCCGGAGCCGCCCTCGGCGACTCCAACACGGGCATGCACCTGCTCATCGGCCTGCTTGCGGCACTCTGCCAGCGCGAACGCACGGGCGAAGGCACCTACGTCTACCAGTCGATGCACAACGCATGTCTGAACCTCTGCCGCATCAAGACGCGCGACCAGCTGACACTCGACAAAATCGGTTACCTCACCCAGTTCCCGCAGTACCCCGACGGTAAGTTTGGCGACTGCGTTCCCCGCTCGGGCAACATCGAGGGCGGCGGCGTGCTCGGATGGACCTACAAGTGCAAGCCCGCAGGCGGCTACGACAGCGAGCTGGACGCCAACAACTACGTCTATATCGTGCTTCAGCGCGGCGAGAAGGACTTCGAACTCGCATGCAAGGCATTCGGCTTCGAGGACTGGCTCACCAATCCCGACTTCAATACCGCCGACGCCCGCGACCGCCACAAACAGGAAATCTATGAGCGCATCGGCGCATGGACGGCCGACAAGACAAAGTTCGAAATCACCGAACTGCTCGGCGCCGCAGGTGTGCCTGTCGGCCCCGTGCTGTCGACCAAGGAGATAATGACCGACGAGAGCCTCTACGACGGCAATACTCTCGTCAAAATCAATCAGGGCGGCGAAATCGGCGAGTTCGTCACCGTGGGCTGCCCGTTCACGATGTCGAACTATCAGCCCACCTACGGCCCCGCTCCCGAACTCGGCGCCGACACGGCCGACGTGCTCAATAGTCTGGGCTACACCGACGCACAGATAGCAGGCTTCGCCGCCAACGGCACCACCGAACCCCTGCCTGAAACCGCAA
>JAIDUY010000140.1 GCA_029059965.1 Muribaculaceae bacterium | reverse complement strand
GAATACGGCGTCGAAGCCTTCGACCTTGCCGCCACGCTTGATGATTTCGCGGCATACGCCGAAGATATAGCGGGCCCACGACTGCGAGGGTGCGTCGTCCTCGTTAAGACCGAACTCGGCATAGTCGTCGATGTCGATGGAGAATACACGTACTTTATCGGTGCCATTTGCACTAATTTCGGCCATGATTATTTTATCAATGGCGCCCGGGAAGACGAAGCCGCCGTTGTAGTCGGTGTGTTCGCCGATGAGGTTTATACGCCCTGCCGAGGCGTAGAAAGTGCCTTCGCCACCGAAGCGGTCGGCAAAGACGGCACTGATTTTCTTTTTAAGTTCCATGGTTTCGTGTTTTATGCCTGACGGCAGACAAAATAATTCATTTCGTACTGAATGGACAAATATGTCAGACGCCGTGCATATATGGTGTTATAAAAGTGTCAGTTTTGGATAACGGAAATGTTGGCTTCGGCCGGACGCAGGCCGCGAGCCTTTGCCTTGACGCGTATGGTGCCGGGAGTGTCGGCACCGCGGACTATGGCTGTGGCCGCGCCGCTGAAAAGCTTCATGCGGGGTTCCTGAAAGGGCAGCAGGCAGGTGGGGTCGCCGTTGGCGGTGGCCTCGAAGGAACCTGCTCCGCTGACTTCGAACTCGACCATGCGCTCGTCCACGGGCACGAAGTTGCCGTCGGCGTCGACAGCCGTCACGGTCAGGTAGACGAGCTCGTCGCCGTTGGCGTAGATGCTGTCGCGGTTGGCGGTGAGTAGGAGTGCCTTGGCTTTGCCGGCGGTGCGCACGGTCTTCTCCATGGCTGCGTTGCCTTCGGCATCGTAAGCCACCACGCGGATTTGGCCGGGCTGATAGACGACATCAGGCCAGATGATGCGGTAGCGGTCGAAGACGCCCTGAGGGTTCTTGGAGCGACGTCCCTGACTTACACCGTTGACCCACAGCTCGGCCTCGGGATAGGAGGTGTAGACCTGGACGGGAGTCACTTCGCCCTCGCGGCCCGGCCATGTCCAGTGGGGGGCGATGTGGAGCGTGGGCGATTCGGTGTTCCACTGCGAGCGGTAGAGGTAGACGCGGTCCTTGGGCAGCCAAGCAAGGTCGTAGATGCCGAACACGGAGCTGTGGCTGGGCCATGCGTCGGTGTCGTAGGGCGAGGGTTCGCCGAGGTAGTCGAAGCCTGTCCACACGAACTGGCCGAGCACCCACTGACGGTCGTCGTCCATGGCGAAGTCGAGGTCGGGAGTATTGCTCCAGAAGCAGGTCTCGTTGTCGTAGCCGTTGCTCTGGTTGTCGTCGTGCATCACTACATTATGCTCGGCGAAGGTCAGCGGGAAGTAATACTTGCCGCGCGACGATACAGTCGATGCAGTCTCGGAGCCGAGAATCATGCGCTGGGGCAGCTTGTCGTAAGCTGCGTCGTAGAACTGGGGCTTGTAGTTGAATCCGGGGATGTCGACTGCGGCGGCGAAGCCGTTGTCGAGCACCGCGCCTATCTGGTCCATACCGCAGGTGACGGGGCGGGTGGGGTCGAGACGGTGGATTACATCCTGAATCATGTTGAGTTCGGCCACGCCGTCAGGACCCCACTGCGAGGGCACCTCGTTGCCTGCCGACCACATGACAACCGAAGGATTGTTGCGGTAGTGCTCGACCATGTTGGTGAGGTCGCGTTCGGCCCATTCGGAGAATACCGAACCGTAGCCGTTGGGGCTCTTGGGCCGGAAGCTCCAGTCGTCGAAGGGCTCGATCATCAGCATCATGCCCATCTCGTCGCACAGCTCGACCAGTTCGGGGGCGGGCATGTTGTGCGAGGTGCGGATGGCGTTGACGCCCATGTGCTTGAGCAGCTCAATCTGATAGCGCAGGGCGGAG
>JAIDUY010000014.1 GCA_029059965.1 Muribaculaceae bacterium | reverse complement strand
AACACGGTGCGGGGGGTGAGCCACGACCGTCACTTCCTCGACTGCGTGTCGACGCATACGCGCGACATCGACTTCAACCGCATTCGCCTCTTCCCGGGCAACTACAGCTTCTGGTACCAGAGCAGCCAGCTGGCACTGCGCCAGCAGCAGCAGGCCAACAAGAAGGCCGAGGAGAAGCGTCAGGAGCTGCTCGAGTTTATCCGCCGCTTCAGCGCCAACGTGGCCAAGAGCAAGCAGACGACATCGCGCAAGAAGATGCTCGAGAAGCTCAATGTCGAGGAAATCGAGGCTTCGAGCCGCCGCTATCCGGGCATCATCTTCACACCTTCGCGCGAGCCCGGCAACAAGATTCTGGAGGTCAAGGGGCTGACGGCGTCGGTAGACGGCACCGTGCTGTTCCGCGACGTGAACTTCCAGATCGAGAAGGGCGACAAGGTGGCATTCCTGAGCCACGACCCGCGCGCCATGACGGCTTTCTTCGAAATCATCAACGGCAAGCGCAAGGCCGACGCCGGCACCTACGAATGGGGCCAGACCATCACGACGGCCTATCTGCCGCTGGACAATTCGGAATTCTTCAACACCGACCTCAACCTGGTGGACTGGCTGTGCCAGTTCAGCGACGACTCGAGCGAGATTTACCTCAAGGGCTTCCTCGGCAAGATGCTGTTCTCGGGCGAGGATGTGCAGAAGAAGGCGAGCGTACTGTCGGGCGGCGAGAAGATGCGCTGCATGATTGCGCGCATGATGCTGCGCGACGCCAACACGCTTGTGCTTGATTCGCCGACCAACCACCTCGACCTCGAGTCTATCCAGGCGTTCAACAATACGCTGCAGGGCTTCAAGGGCAATGTGCTGATGTCGTCGCACGACCACGAGTTCATCCAGACAGTCTGCAACCGCATCATCGAGCTGACTCCGGGCGGCATCATCGACAAGCTGGCCGAGTACGACGACTATATCTCCGACCCGCGTGTGCTGGAAGCCCGCGAGAGGCTTTATTCTAATTGAGAATTAAGAACTTAATTAATTGAGAATTAAGAATTCATAATGCATAATTAATTGAGAATTCATAATTCATAATTCATAATTCATAATTGGGCGTTGCTTGCATAATTATGCATTATGCATTTTAAATTTTAAATTACTCATACTGCATTATGCATTTAAAATTTTAAATTACTCAT
>JAIDUY010000139.1 GCA_029059965.1 Muribaculaceae bacterium | reverse complement strand
AACAAAAATTGACATATAAAAATTTTATTGCCAATTTCTTAGGCTAATTTTTTAGCCTTTTGCTGTCAAACTCCCGAACGGGAGAGCAGAAGTCTTTTTTTTATGACAAAATGAAAGATTGCGACACTTTGTTGACTTTTTTTCGTGAAAATTTATTAATTTTGCCGTGTCGCTTGGGCGACACATTTAATCATACTTACTATTTTATCACCTTAAATTTAATTAAACCAATCAAATGAACCGTATTTCACGACTGATGGCAGCCGGTGCGCTCGCACTTGCTTCTCTCGGCGCGGCAGCCGCTCCCACCTTTGTAGGTCAGCGCGATGACTTCCGCGACGAAACCATCTACTTCGCGATGACAACCCGATTCTATGACGGTGACCCCGGCAACAATGTCTACTGCTGGGACGGCGTGCTCAATGTCAACGACCCGGAATGGCGCGGCGACTTCAAGGGCCTCATCTCGAAACTCGACTACATCAAGGCTCTCGGTTTCACTACCGTGTGGATTACTCCGGTGGTCGAAAACGCTTCGGGCCTCGACTACCACGGCTACCATGCCTTCAACTTCCAGAAGGTAGACCCCCGCTATGAGTCGGACGACTGCAAATTCCAGGACCTCATTGACGCCGCACATGCCCGCGGCATGAAGGTAATCCTCGATATCGTGCTCAACCACACCGGCAACTTCGGCGAGGACTTCCTCTGCCCGATGTTCGTCAAGGACTACAACACCAACCTCAGCAACATCATCGGTTCGATGAAGCTGCACCCCAATACGGTTCTCCCCGCCGACTACGACCTCAACTCGCCCCGTGCCCACGACTATCGCATCAACGCCCTCAAGAACGAGGACGGACAGAACCACGACGTCCACAACTACTACCATCATGTGGGCAACGAGTGGAACTGGGACGACTACTCGCGCTGGTACGCTCAGATTGCAGGCGACTGTGTCGACCTCAACACCGAGAACCCCGCCGTGAGCGAATATCTTGTGAACTGCTACGGCAAGTTCATCGAAATGGGTGTCGACGGTTTCCGAATCGACACCTCCGGCCACATCTCCCGCCTGACGTTCAACAATGCTTTCATCCCACAGTTCCAGGCTCTGGCCGAGCAGCACAAGGCCAAGCGCAACGGCGGCGACTTCTTCATGTTCGGCGAAGTCTGCGCACGCGACCGCAACGTGGTCTACCGCGGCCATGACAACTGCTCGCCCTACTTCTACACATGGAAGGAAAGCAAGGACTATCCCTGGGACTACTCCACAACTTCGTGGGACAATGTCGTCAACGTCAACCACGGCCACGGCGACCACATCAACATCACGTCGCAGGACCGTCAGGGCGAGGACTACCACGGTCAGACAGGCGAGTTCAACAGCAACAACGCCTTCCTCAACGGCAACGAATACCACACACCCGACCACTCCAAGTACTCCGGCCTGAGCATCATCGACTTCCCAATGCACTGGAACTTCGGCAGCACTCGCGAGGCCTGGGGCGTGCGCGGCGGCGACAAATACTACAACGACGCCACCTACAACGTTGTCTACGTCGACTCCCATGACTATGCCCCCGACGGCGCCCCCGAAAACCAGCGCTTCTCCAAGGGCCAGAGCGTATGGGCTTCCAACCTCGACCTGATGTTCACCTTCCGCGGCATCCCCTGCGTATACTACGGTTCTGAAATCGAGTTCAAGAAAGGCTGCATCATCGACAAGGGCGCCCTCCTCGCACTCCGCGAGTCGGGCCGCGCATACTTCGGCGGCTACATCGAAGGCGGCGTCAGCGTCAGCGACTTCGCCCAGTACAGCGGCGCCACCGGCAACATGGCCGCTACCCTCTCGCACCCCCTTGCCCTCCACATCCAGCGCCTCAACCTCCTGCGCGCCGCCATCCCCGCGCTGCGCAAGGGTCAGTACTCCACCGATGGCTGCAGCGGCAGCGGCGTGGCAGCATTCAAGCGCCGCTACACCGACGCCACCACCGACTCCTACGTTCTGGTCACCATCGGCGGCGCTGCCACTTTCAGCGGTGTCCTCAACGGCACCTATACCGACGCCATCACAGGCGATGTGCAGACCGTCACCAACGGCACCCTCACCACGACGGCTTGCCCCGGCGAGGCCAACATGCGCGTCTATGTTCTCTCCACATCCCTTACTCCCGCTCCCGGAAAGGTAGGCCGCGACGGCAAGTACCTCTATGCCACAACTCCCGCTGCCGACGAGCAGACCGGCTACGACGGCAATGAGGAACCCGAAGACACCTGGACCGTCAAGGAA
>JAIDUY010000138.1 GCA_029059965.1 Muribaculaceae bacterium | reverse complement strand
CACATTCGTTGTGGCAGCGGCAGGGGCAGTGAAGACCTCGGTGGCGACGTCGCCGGCGGCTATGCGCGCCTCGATTTCGGCAAGCGCGGCCTCGGCAGCGGCCACTCCGGCCTCGGCCTCCTCGACCTTGCGGGCGGCTCGCTTGAGAGCCTTGTCGCGCTCGCGCTGCTCGGCGTAGCTCAGACGCGGAGCCGGAGCGGGCGATGCTTCGGCGGCTTTGGTCTCGGCTGCCGCAGGTGCGGTCTTGCGCACTTCCTGACGCTCTGGCTTCGACACGGCCGGAGCCTTGCCTCGCTCGAGTTCGCTGAGGCTGGCTATGCGTTTCTTCTCAAGGAACTCGTAGATGCCTCCGAGACACTCGCGCACCTGACCTCCGCCGAACTCGTAGACTTTCTCAACAAGGCCGTCGAGGAACTCGCGGTCGTGGCTAACCACGATGACGGTGCCGTCGAAGTCCTTGATGGCCTGCTTGAGGATGTCCTTGGTCTTCATGTCGAGGTGGTTGGTGGGCTCGTCGAGTATGAGCAGATTGACCGGCTCAAGCAGCAGCTTGATCATGGCCAGACGTGTCTTCTCGCCGCCCGACAGCACCTTGACCTTCTTGTCGGAGGCCTCGCCGCCAAACATGAAGGCGCCGAGAATGTCGCGAATTTTCACGCGGATGTCGCCGACAGCCACGCGGTCGATGGTATCGAACACGGTGATTTCGCCGTCGAGGAGCTGTGCCTGGTTCTGGGCGAAGTAGCCTATCTTGACGTTATGGCCAATGCGGAGCATGCCCGTATAGGGTATCTCGCCCATGATGCACTTGACGAGCGTGGACTTGCCCTCGCCGTTTTTTCCGACGAAGGCCACTTTCTCGCCGCGGCGCAGTGTAAAGGTCGCATGGTCGAATACCTGATGGTCGCCATAGGCTTTGCCGAGGTCGTCTACGATGAGGGGGAAATCGCCCGAGCGGGGAGCCGGCGGGAAGCGCAGGCTCAGGTGCGAGGTGTCTACTTCGTCGACCTCAATGCGCTCGATTTTGGCAAGCTGCTTGATGCGGCTCTGCACCTGCACGCTCTTTGTGGCCTTGTAGCGGAAGCGTTCGATAAATTCCTCGGTGTCGGCAATCTGCTTCTGCTGGTTGCGGTACGCGCGCATCTGCTGTTCGAGACGCTCCTGACGAAGGGTGACGAACTTGCTGTAGTTCACAGCATAGTCGTAGATTTTTCCCATCGTTATTTCGATGGTGCGGTTGGTGACGTTGTCGATGAACGCGCGGTCGTGGCTGACGAGAACCACGGCCTTGGCTTTCTGGACGAGGAACTGCTCGAGCCACTGGATGGACTCGATGTCGAGGTGGTTGGTAGGCTCGTCGAGCAGGAGCACGTCGGGGCGCTGCAACAGAATCTTGGCGAGCTCGATACGCATTCGCCAGCCTCCGGAGAACTCGGAAGTCGGACGGTCGAAGTCGCTGCGCAGGAAACCCAGGCCGAGGAGGGTTTTCTCCATGTCGGCCTCGATGTTCTCGCTGTCCTCGATGGCTATGCGGTCGGTGAGCGCCGTCACGCGGTCGATGAGCTTGTGGTAGTCGGCACTGTCGTAGTCGGTGCGTCCGGCGAGCTCGGCGGACAGACGGTCGAGTTCGGCATGCATATCCCTGATATGGCTGAACACCTTGCGGACCTCCTCGGCCACGGTGAGCGAGTCGGATATGACCATCTGCTGCGGCAGATAGCCTATGGTGACACCCTGAGGCACAGCCACATTACCCGAAGTCGGCGGCTGGAGACCGGCTATTATCTTGAGCATGGTGCTCTTGCCGGCCCCGTTCTTTCCCACCAGAGCTATCTTGTCCTTCGGGTTTATAACGTAGTTGATGTTGTCGAACAACAGCTGCGAGCTGAATTCGACACTCAGATTATTGATTGAAATCATTAAAGCGCTTTTTCTACGCTACAAAATTACAAAATTCCGCCGACATACGGACAATTTCGCGCCAAAAGCGTCACATGCCCAGGCGCCGACGCGCTGCGGGATGTCCGTGCTCTGCGGCAAGGCGTATATATCAGAGGGCCTCGGGGATGTTTTTCTCCCTAACGTCGCCGAGTGCAAGTTCGTAGCAGCGGCCCAGGTAATACATGGCGTTGGCGTTGCCGGCCTCGGCTGCCTTGCGGTACCACTTCATGCTCTCGACGGTGTCCTTGGTCACGCCACGGCCATAGTCGTAGCACTCGGCAAGGCTGAACATCGCGGCTGCATCGCCTTTTCCAGCAGCTTCGAGGAGCTTACCGAAACGGGCACGCTCTACCGCCTCGCCGTTGGCCTCCAGCCATACGCGGACTTCCTGACAGCCCTTAAAAGATGTCTGTGAGCCGACGAGAATATCCACGGCCTGTCCATTTTGAACTGCACCCCAAAAGTTAGACAAAAACTTTTGGAGTGCAGTTTGCTTATGAAACACTCAGCTAAAGAAAAAC
>JAIDUY010000137.1 GCA_029059965.1 Muribaculaceae bacterium | reverse complement strand
TCACATTTTGCGGAGTCGACCACCGCATCAGCGTAAGCCCCATGGCCGACAAACTCTACGAAATTCTCGGCTTTATCCGACGCATAGATGCCGGCAGCGAAAGCCTCAGCATCGAAGCCCGAATCCACCGACCCGGCGAGCCTGTGACACCGGCCCCGACAATCACTCTCGACGACATCATCAAGGCAAACCTCTGACCCCACCGCCCCGCGATTTAAAGTCTGAACAACCGCAACCCGACAGCTGATTTAGTTCCAATTTATCGGATACTTTATCGGATACTTTATTGGATACTATAGAGCATTCCTGTGTTTCGGGCGGCAAAAGAAATCCGCGGCGCCGGGTGGGATGCGGCGTCGCGGATTCAGTATTGTTCGGGAGGATTTACTTGGACTCCTTCTCGTAGTTTGCGGCGGGGTCGCCTGCTGCGGGAGCATCGGCGGCTTCGGCTGCCTCGGCGGCATTGTCCTCGGCGATTTCCTCGTCCTTGAAGTCGGTCACGCCGGCTGCTATGAGCTGGTTGTACCATGTGAAGAGCTTGCGGATGTCGGCTGTGTAGACGCGGTCGCGCTCGAAGTCGGGCAGAACCTTGGCGAAGTAGTCACGGATGGCGGCATCGTCGGCAAAGCCCTTGATGTCGACGGGCTTGCCCTCGGCAACGGTGTAGAGGCTTGTGAGGACTTCCGACAGGGGCACGTCGCCGTGGTCGGCATACATGGTCACGTCGGCAAGGGAAATGACCTTGTCGGTGGCATAGGAGGGAACGCGCTTGCCGGTGGACAGCGATTCGACGATGAGCGAATTTTTGCCCCTGCACAGGAGCTTATAGAGGCCGGGCTTACCGGTGATTGCAATGATTCCTTTGAGCATTTTGAGTGTTGTATGTAGTTGTAATTGATTTTTACACCTGCAAAAATAACAATTTCCCGTGAATTACGGTTCGTTTTTCGTAACTTTGTGGTCGCAAAAACCAGCAGGGAACAATTAATGTTATTATTTATCAAGTATCTGATTCAACTCGTGCTCTCGCCATCGCACGGATGGGAGGACATCGAGCACGACAATCCTTCGCCTGAACGGCTGATGCACCGCGGTCTGGTGCCTCTGGCGGGCATTGCCGCCGCCAGCGAGTTCTTCGCTCTGTTCTGGGAGCGCGGGCTGTCGGCGGCGACGGTGGCGGTGCGCGCTATCGTCGACTTCGGCACATACTTCGTGGCCGCATACATAGCGAAGCTTATTTTCGACATGTATATCTACCGCGTCACCGACGGAGAGCCCGACAACAGGCGCAGCTTCACCCTCGCCGTCATTGCCGTAGGCATGATGGCGGCCATACGAATCTTAGACAATCTGCTGCCGTGGAACCTCGTGCTGATGCGCTTTCTGCCGCTCTATATCGTGCTGGTTATCTACAAGGCCGCGCCGTACATGCACGTGCGCCGCAACCGCGAGATGAACTTCATGATACTCGCTTCGGCGGCCACGGTCGCCGTACCGCTGGCCATATATTATCTCTTCTTCTTTATACTCCCATGAATCCCAAAGACATAAACATAAAGAACCGCCGGGCTACCTTCGACTACGAGATTCTCGAAACCTTCACCGCCGGCATCGTTCTGACAGGCACGGAAATTAAAAGTATCCGCGGAGGTCATGCCTCGCTCGTGGATACATTCTGCTACGTCAGCGCCGCCGGCGAGGTCTGGGTCAAGAACATGAACATCTCGGAGTACTTCTACGGCACCTACAACAACCATCAGGCGCGCCGCGACCGCAAGCTCCTGCTCAACAAGAAGGAGATTGCCAAGCTCATAAAAAGTACAAAGGACACCGGCCAGACCATCGTGCCTCTGCGCCTGTTCATCAACGGCAAGGGCCTGGCCAAGCTCGTCATCGGCGTAGCCAAAGGCAAGAAGGAGTACGACAAGCGTCAGAGTATCAAGGAACGCGACGACAAGCGCGCCCTCGCCCGACTGATGCACAAGTAGGCATTCCCGATAATTTTCCTTCCTCTACCGCCCAAAGCCGACCCCTCCATGACATACCCCGAAAGTATTGAACATAAGATAGGCTTCGACGCCGTGCGTCGTCAGGTGAGCGCCCTGTGCACCTCTCCCTTAGGTGCGTCGTGGTGCGAAAGCATGGACTTCTGCAAGGAGCCCGGCGAAATACGCCGCCGCCTCGGAGCCACTGCCGAAATGCTGGCCATCATCAGCGGCGACGGAGGTTTCCCCTTAGGCAGCGTCCACGACCGCCGTCAGCTGCTGGCCTCGCTGCGTGTGCCCGGCAGCTTCCCCGCCGAGGCCGAGCTCCCCGGGCTCAGAGCCTCGCTGGCCGCAATGGCCGACATCGCCAACTTCTTCGCCAAGTTGCGCAAGGAGCCCGACGGCGACAGCGACGCCCTGCCCTCCTCTCCTTATCCTCACCTTGATATAATAGCGCGCGACATGTACGCCTTCCCGGCTATTGCCGCCGCTATCGACCGCATAATCGACCGCCACGGCGAGATAAAAGACAATGCCTCGCCCGAGCTGGCCGACATCCGCCGCAGCATGGCTGCCACTGCCGCAAGCATCAACTCGACCGTGCGCCGCGTCATCGCCGCCGCCATACGCGAGGGCCTGCTCGAATCGGACACTACCCCGTCGGTGCGCGACGGACGCCTGGTCATTCCCGTGGCACCGATGTACAAACGCAAGATTTCGGGCATCGTGCACGACGAATCCGCATCCGGCAAGACTGTCTTCATCGAACCCGCGGCCGTGGTCGAAGCCAATAACCGCCTGCGCGAGCTTTCCATCGAGGAACGCCGCGAGATAATCCGCATACTTACCGCCCTGGCCGACGTTATCCGTCCGGAAATCGACTCGCTACTCGGTGGCTTCGAGATTTTGGGCGAATTCGACTTCATCCATGCCAAGGGACAGTACGCACGACAGACCGGCGCCTGCCTGCCGGCACTCGCCGACGGGCCCGAGCTGGAATGGTACCACGCCTGCCACCCCGGCCTCGCCGGTTCACTCGAACGTCAGGGCAAGCAGATTGTACCGCTCGACATAACCCTGACCCACGAAAAGCGCCTCCTCATAATTTCCGGTCCGAATGCCGGCGGCAAGTCGGTGACGCTCAAGACGGTGGCCATAGTGCAGTATATGGCCCAGTGCGGACTTCTGCCGCCCGTGCACGACAACTCGCACGTGGGCGTGTTCGACAACATATTCCTCGACATCGGCGACGACCAGAGCATCGACGACGACCTGAGTACCTACTCCTCACACCTGCGCAACATGAAGTTCTTCCTCGCCCGCGGCAATGCCTCCACCCTCGTCCTCATCGACGAGTTCGGCGGCGGTACCGAGCCGCAGATTGGCGGAGCCATCGCCCAGGCCGTTCTGCGCAAGCTCAACGAGGCCGGCATGTGGGGCGTCATCACCACGCACTACCACAACCTCAAGCAATTCGCCGAGGATACCCCCGGACTCGTCAACGGTTCGATGCTCTACGACCGCAACCGCATGCAGCCCACCTTCCGCCTTGCCATCGGGCAGCCCGGCAGCTCCTTCGCCATCGAGATTGCACGCAAGACGGGTCTGCCCGACGACATCATCGAGGACGCACGCACCATTGTCGGCAGTGACTATGTCAACATGGACAAGTACCTGCTCGACATCGCACGCGACCGCCGCTACTGGGAGAACAAGCGCGCCGACATACGCCGCAAGGAAAAGCAGATGGAGGAAACTCTGGAGCGCTACGACCGCGAGCTGGAGGAACTCCGCGCCAAGCGCCGCGAAATCATAGGCGAGGCACGCACGGAAGCACGAAAGATTCTCGACGGCAGCAACGCGGCCATAGAGCGCACCATACGCGAGATTCGCTCCGCCCAGGCCGACCGCGAGAAGACCCTCGAGGCACGCCGCAAGCTTCAGGAGGACAAGAAAGCCCTCGACAGCGCGGCCGAAAACAGCCCCGAGCTCAAGCGCAAGGTTCCCAAAAACCGCAACGCCCGCCCCGAGCGCAAGGTCGAGCCCAAGACCGAGCGACCTCTTGCGCCGGGCGACAACGTGGTGCTCGTCGACGGCGGAGGCACCGTCGGCACCATCGACAGCATCGACGGCAAGAACGCCGTCGTGGTGTTCGGCCAGATTAAGACGACGGTGAAGCTCAACCGCCTCAAGGCCACGATACGTCAGGCGACGGCGCCCAAGGGCGGTGTGTCGTACATCAGCGCCGAGACCAGCAATGCCTCGCGCGAGCGTCAGCTCAGCTTCAGCACCGAAATCGACGTGCGCGGCATGCGCACCGACGAGGCCGTGCAGGCCGTGATGTACTACATCGACGATGCCATACAGTTCAATGCCGGCCGCGTGCGCATCCTCCACGGCACCGGCACCGGCGCGCTGCGTCAGTACATACGCCGCTACCTCGACAGCATCGACGCCGTGCGCACCTACCACGACGAGGACGTCCGCTTCGGCGGCGCCGGCATCACGGTGGTGGAGTTCTGATTCATGTCCAAATTTCCGATTTGTATCCGATAAGTCATGACTAAGAAAAAAAACGAGTCCCTGCTTCCGGAACTGTTCATGTCATTCCTGAAGATTGGGGCGTTCACCTTTGGCGGAGGATGGGCCATGATAAGCCTGATAGAGCGCGAGGTCGTCGACAAGAAGAAGTGGCTCGAACGCGACGAATTTCTCGACCTGCTTGCCGTCGCGCAGTCGCTGCCCGGCATTCTGGCCTTAAACATCTCGGTGGTTGTCGGCGACAAGCTGCGAGGCCTCAAGGGCAGCATGATAGCCGCGGCGGGCACAATAGTGCCCTGCTTCGTCATCATACTTGCGATAGCCATGTTCCTGACGCCTGAGACCATCACCAACAACGCCACCCTCACGGCCATATTCAAGGGCATACGCCCTGTTGCTGGCTCTTATCCACATCTGACGCTGCCGACGATA
>JAIDUY010000136.1 GCA_029059965.1 Muribaculaceae bacterium | reverse complement strand
AGCTGGGCGTAATCGACCGTAACGGCGTCGTCGGCATCGTCAGCAACGTCGGCCCCGGCAGCGCCCGCGTCATCTCGCTGCTCAATCCCCACTTCCGCCTGTCCTGCAAGCTCAAGGCCACCGACTACTTCGGCTCGCTTGTATGGGGCGGCGAGGACCCCGGCGTGGCGCTCCTGGAAGAGCTGCCGCGACACACCGTCTTCGAGGTGGGCGACACCGTGGTGACGAGCGGCTACTCCGCCGTATTCCCCGCAGGCCTTCCCGTGGGCATTGTCGAGGACAACGAGAGCGACCGCAGCCAGAACTTCTTCACACTCAAGGTGAGACTCCTCGCCGACTTCACCACACTGAGCAACGTCCAGGTGGTGATCAACAATCAGGCCGACGAACTGCGCGCCCTGACCGCCGGCGAGGAAAACGACTCACGCAAAAGCCCGTTCGGAAACTGACATGACTAAATTCGCACTCCGATACGCACTGGCATTCATTCTGCTGGTTCCCGCGCAGGGTGTCGTGTTCAACCACATGATACTCTTCGGCTGGGCCGTGCCCATGGTGTTCGTGTGGCTCATAGTGTCGCTGCCGCTCACCGTCGGCACGAATCTGTCGGTGCTCCTGGGCTTCCTCACCGGCTTCGGCGTCGACATATTCTGCGACACGCCCGGCGTCAACGCTCTGTGCTGCACCCTGCTTGCCTTCGGCCGCAAACCACTCTACCACCTCTACGCATCCTACGACGACGACCTGGGCGGACGTGCCCCCTCGTCGGCCTCGATGGGGCATGTGTCCTACGTCAAGTATATCCTCACCGCCGCCGCAATCTACTGCGGCCTCGTGTTCACGGTCGAGGCCTTCCAGCTGTTCAACTTCAAGCTGTGGCTGCTCAGGGTGGCCGCTTCCACGATATATACCTTCGTGATGCTGTATGCCCTCGACTGTCTGGCGCCTCGACGCGCGCAGTAGCCGCAACGCACTCTCTAATCTCCTCATTTTCGTCCAACTGCCTTGCGAAAGAACTACGACCTCGAAAAGCGTAAGTACGTCATCGGCGCATTCATAGTGCTGGTGGCGCTCATCTACATGGTGCGTCTGTTCGACCTTCAGATCAACGACGCCAAGTACAAGCGCTCGGCCGACTCAAACGCTTTTCTCAAGAAAACGGTCTATCCCTCGCGCGGTCTCATCTACGACCGCAACGGCGAGCTGGTGGTGTACAACCAGCCCGCCTACGACGTCATGCTCATCCCCCGCGATGTGCAGCCCTTCGACACCCTCGATTTCTGCAGCACCCTCAACATAACGCCCGAACAGCTCAACCGTCGCCTGGCCGACATGAGGGCTTCGTCGGGCTATTCGAGCTATACGCCACAGCGCCTTATGGCCCAGCTGTCGGCCCAGGACTACGGACGCCTGCAGGAGAAGCTCTACCGCTTCCCGGGATTCTTCATCCAGAAGAGAATCCTGCGCCAGTACCGCCAGCCCACCGCCGCCAATGTGCTCGGCAACATCCGCGAGGTCAATGCCGACGACATCGAGCGCGACGACTACTATGCCGCCGGCGACTATACCGGCGACCTTGGTGTCGAGAAAAGCTACGAGCCCTACCTCCGTGGCGTCAAGGGCGTCGAGATTCTCATTCGCGACGCCCGCGGGCGAATACAGGGCCGCTATGAGGACGGAGCCGCCGACATCGAGCCTGTTTCGGGCCGCGACCTGCGCCTGAGCCTCGACATCAAGCTCCAGCAGTACGCCGAGAGCCTGATGGTGGGCAAGCGCGGTGCCGTCGTCGCCATCGAGCCTGCCACGGGCGAGATTCTATGCATGGTGTCCATGCCGTCCTACGACCCCAGGATGCTCGTCGGACGCCAGCGCGGCGAGAACTACCGCGCCCTTGTCAACGACGACTCATGGCCTCTGTTCGACCGCGCGCTCATGGGCGCATATCCCCCCGGTTCCACCTTCAAGCCGACGCAAGGCCTGATATTCCTTCAGGAAGGAATCATCGACCTGAACACAACCTATCCCTGCTACCACGGCTATATCAACGGCGGCCTGCGCGTGGGCTGCCACGGCCACGGCTCGCCGCTGCCACTCAAGCCAGCCCTGCAGACATCGTGCAACGCATTCTTCTGCTGGGGTTTCAAGGCCATGATTGACAAGCGCAGCAAGTACGGCAGTTCGGCGCGTGCCTTCGAGATCTGGAAGAACCATCTCGTGTCCATGGGCTACGGCTACCGGCTCGGCGTCGACCTCCCCGGCGAAAGCCGCGGCTTCATCCCCAACGACCGCTTCTACAACCGTTTCTACGGCGAAGGCCACTGG
>JAIDUY010000135.1 GCA_029059965.1 Muribaculaceae bacterium | reverse complement strand
GTTGAAGACGGCCACCGACAGATATTTCTTGGCCTGGTCCTGACCGATGATGTACTGGTCGAGGAAGGCCTTGATTTCGGCGGGCTTGGGTATGGGCTTGTCAGAGACAGCTTCCTTCTTGGCCGGAGTGACGCCGGTGTTGGCGGCGCGGGCGCGGCGGATGGTGGCCGCCTGCTCGTCGCTCTCGCCTGTCATTCCGAGGGCGTCGGCGGCTGTCTCTATGCAGTCCACACAAATGTAAGCGGACCCATCGGGTGCAGGGAGCAGCTGGGCTCCCTGCGCCGCGGTGCGTCCGCAGAAACTGCAGTGTGGCGTTGTTTTCTTTGCCATGAATGTTCAGCTTGTTATTTTTTTGCTTTTTCGAGCACACGGTCTATCATGCCGTACTCGAGGGCTTCGTTAGCCGTCATCCAGTAGTCGCGGTCGGAATCGCGTTCGACTTTGTCGAGAGGCTGGCCGGAATGCTCGGAGATGATGCGGTAGAGCTCTTCCTTGAGTTTCTTGATTTCGCGGACGGTGATTTCCATGTCGCTCGCCTGTCCCTGGGCGCCGCCCATGGGCTGATGAATCATCACGCGGGAGTGACGGAGGGCGAATCGCTTGCCGGTCTCGCCGGCTACCAGAAGCACTGCGGCCATGGAGGCGGCGATGCCGGTGCAGATTGTGGTGACGTCGCTGGAGATGTACTGCATGGTGTCGTAGATGCCCAGACCTGCGTAGACGGAGCCGCCGGGGGAGTTGATGTAGATGCTTACGTCCTTGCCGGGGTCGGCCGAGTCGAGGTAGAGGAGCTGGGCCTGGATGACATTGGCGGTATAGTCGTTGACTTCAGTACCCAGGAAAATGATGCGGTCCATCATAAGGCGCGAGAACACATCCATCTGAGCCACGTTGAGCGTGCGCTCCTCGATGATGGTCGGGCTTATATACGATGCGACGGGTGCGGCCGACTTGGAGGTGGCGGCTGCATATTGGTCCAGTGCAAGGCCGTTGAGACCGAGATGGTGGACGGCGTAGTTTCTGAATTCGTTATTTGACATTGTTTGATTGACTGTTGCGCTCGGAGCATGGCCCGGCGTCTCTTGTTTTCTTGTTCAAAGTTAGTGAAAATAATTCATATCACAAAATTTTTGGGCTTGGCATCTCTATTTTAGTTAACTTTGCGACCGCAAACAAGCCTGCGGTGCGGGTAGCGCAGAGTCCGCCCGTGCCGCGACGGCGCATACACCGCATTATGACTGACGATACAACACCATCCTTCGGACCCATGCAGACTGTGAAACGGCATTTCTTTGCCATGCGCAACGGCGTCATCGCCGATGTGCTTCGCAAGGCAGGTTCGCCCTTCAGAATCATTTTCGGACTCAACCTGCCCCAGCTTGTCGACATCGCGGAGCAGACAGGCGACGACGCCGAATTGGCGCGCAGCCTCTGGGCCAACAGCACCACACGCGAGAGCATGATGCTGGCCCCGATGATTTTTCCACGCGCCGAAATGGACCGCGGCGAGGCGGAGCGGTGGATTGCCGCGATTCCCGCCGCCGAAATCGCCGACGTGCTGTGCCACAGGCAGCTGCGGTATCAGCCTTATGCCGTCGAACTTGCGCGCGACCTTGTCGGTTCGGACAAGGCTATGGACCGCTACACGGCCTTGCGGCTGATGTTCAACCTCGTGTCGGCGCATCCCGCCGAGGCCGCCGCCACAGCCGCCGCAGTGGCCGCTCGACCCGACGCGCTGACCGACCGCGTGGCCGCCATGCTCGCCGAAGAGGCTTCATATATGTCAGAATTTGAAAATAACGGGGATTTTCGCTAACTTTGCGCCCTGAAAACACAGTACAGCAATGAACGAACTACCACAGAAATACGACCCCTCCTGCGTGGAGGACAAATGGTACGCCTACTGGCTTGAACACCGCCTGTTCCATTCCGAGCCCGATGCCCGTAAACCCTACACCGTGGTCATCCCGCCGCCAAACGTCACCGGCGTGCTCCACATGGGCCACATGCTCAACAATACCATTCAGGACATTCTCGTGCGCCGCGCCCGCATGCAGGGCTATAACGCGCTGTGGGTGCCCGGAACCGACCATGCATCCATCTCGACCGAGACCAAGGTTATCGCCAAGCTCGCCGCAGAAGGCATCAGGAAGACCGACCTCACCCGCGAGCAGTTCCTCGAACATGCCTGGGAATGGACCCGCAAGCACGGCGGCATCATCCTGTCGCAGCTGCGCAAACTCGGCGCCTCGTGCGACTGGGACCGCACGGCATTCACCATGGACGAATCGCGCAGCGAGGCCGTGGTCAACGTGTTCGTCGACCTCTACCGCAAGGGCTATATCTACCGCGGCCTGCGCATGGTCAACTGGGATCCGCAGAACCGCACCGCCATCAGCGACGACGAGGTAATCTTCGAGCAGGAGAACTCCAAGCTGTACTATCTGCGCTACTACCTCGCCCCCGAGGCCGAACTGCCCGAGGGCTACGAGATTCCCGAGGGCTGCGTGGTGCACACCGACACAACGGGTCGCCACTATGCAGTTGTTGCAACGACCCGTCCCGAGACCATCATGGGCGACACGGCAATGTGCATCAACCCCAAGGACCCCAAGAACACATGGCTCAAGGGACGCCGCGTCATCGTGCCCCTGGTGAACCGCGAGATTCCCGTCATCGAGGACCGTTATGTCGACATCGAGTTCGGTACCGGCTGCCTCAAGGTGACCCCCGCTCATGACAAGAACGACTACATGCTCGGCCAGACCCACAATCTGGAGAGCATCGACATATTCAACGAGAACGGCACCGTGGCAGAATGTGCCGGAATGTACGTCGGCATGGACCGCTTCGACGTCCGCAAGCAGATTTCCGCCGATCTCGAGGCGGCAGCCCTCATGGAGCGAACCGAGGACTACGTCAACAACGTGGGTCTGTCGGAACGCACCAAGGTGCCCATCGAGCCCCGCCTGTCGCTGCAGTGGTTCGTGAAGATGGACCACTTCCGCGATATCAGCCTCTCGCCCGTCATGGACGACATCATCAAGTTCGTCCCCGAGAAATACAAGAACACCTACCGCATCTGGCTCGAGAACATCAAGGACTGGTGCATCAGCCGCCAGCTGTGGTGGGGACACCGCATTCCGGCCTGGTTCTACAACGCCGAGGGTGAGGAGGAGAAGTTCGTCGTGGCCCACAATGCCGCCGAGGCTCTCGAGGAGGCCCGCCGTCAGAGCGGCGACAGCTCGCTCACCGAAGCCGACCTCCGTCAGGATCCCGGAGCCCTCGACACCTGGTTCTCCTCGTGGCTGTGGCCCATCACCCTGTTCGATGGTAGCAAC
>JAIDUY010000134.1 GCA_029059965.1 Muribaculaceae bacterium | reverse complement strand
GCCGTAACTTCGAGTACATGGGCGAGGACCCCTGGCTGGCCGGCCGTATGGTCATTCCCTATGTGCAGGGTCTTCAGGACCAGGGCGTCGCAGCGTGCGTCAAGCACTATGCGCTCAACAACCAGGAGGTGCACCGCCACACCACAAACGTAATCGTCGACGACCGCACCCTCTACGAAATCTACTTGCCCGCCTTCAAGGCGGCGGTGACCGAGGGCGGCGCATGGTCCATCATGGGCTCCTACAACCTCTATCAGGACGAACACGGCTGCCACAACAGCCGTCTGCTCAACGACATCCTCAAGGGTGAATGGGGCTTCGACGGCGCTGTAATCAGCGACTGGGGCGGCACTCACGACACCCCGCAGGCCATTAAGAACGGTCTCGACCTCGAGTTCGGAACATGGACCGACGGCCTCTACGGCGGCCGCAGCAAGGCCTACGACAACTACTATCTGGCCGAGCCCTACGTGGCGCTCATCGAGTCGGGCGAGGTAGGAACCGAAGAACTCGACGAGAAAGCCCGCCGCGTGCTGCGCCTTATCTTCCGCACGGCCATGAACCCCGACGGAGGCTTCGGCAGCATGCTCAGCGAGGCGCACTACGATGCCGCCCGCCGCATCGGCGACGAGGGCATCGTGCTGCTCGCCAACCGCGACAACACCCTTCCCCTGAATCCCCGCGCCAACGCCAAGGTGCTCGTCGTGGGTGAGAACGCCATTAAGATGATGACCGTGGGCGGCGGTTCCTCCTCGCTCAAGGTGCAGCGTGAGATTTCGCCCCTCGACGGTCTGCGCGAAGCTCTCGCAGGACGTGCCGAGGTCGAATACGAACGCGGCTACGTGGGCGACACCACAGGCGAGTACAACGGCGTGACTACAGGACAGGACCTCTCCGAAAGCCGCTCGGCCGAACAGCTCATCGCAGACGCCGTGGCCAAGGCACGCACTGCCGACTACGTCATCTTCGTCGGAGGACTCAACAAGAAGGAAGGTCAGGACTGCGAGGACGCCGACCGCGCGGGCCTCGAACTGCCCTACGGACAGGACGCCGTCATCGAGGCTCTCGCCGAGGTCAATCCCCGTCTTGTCGTGGTCAACGTCAGCGGTAACGCCGTGGCAATGCCCTGGGCCGACCGCGTCGGCGCCATCGTGCAGGCATGGTTCCTCGGCAGCGAGGCCGGCAACTCCATCGCCGACGTCCTCACCGGCAAGGTCAACCCCTCGGGCAAACTCCCGATGACCTTCCCCCGCGCCCTTTCCGATGTCGCCGCCCACGTCATGGGCGACTATCCCGGCACAAAGCGTGCCGACGCCGACATATGGGACCAGGAGTACAAGGAAGGCATCCTCGTGGGCTACCGCTGGCACGACACCCGCAACATCGCACCTCTCTTCGCTTTCGGCCACGGCCTCAGCTACACCACATTCGAGTACGGCGACATCGCAGTCGACCGCAACACCGTGCGCGAGGGCGAGACTCTGACATTCACCATCCCCGTCACCAACACCGGCAGCGTGGCCGGAGCCGAGACCGTGCAGCTCTACATCGCCGACGACGAGGCAAGCGTGATGCGACCCGCCAAGGAACTCCGTGGCTTCGCCAAGGTCTACCTCGAACCCGGTCAGACATCCAACGTCACCATCACCGTCGATCCCCGCAATCTCGCGTTCTTCGACGCCGACAGCCACAGCTGGAAGCTCGAGCCCGGCAGCTTCACGGCCATGGCCGCTGCCGCAGCCGACGACGTCCGATCCACAGTCAAGTTCAAATATCAGTAATACAAGATAATGAAAATCCGAAATATAGCACTCGGCCTTGCGCTGACCGCAGCCGTCGGAGCCTCGGCCTCGGCCGACGCCCGCATGGACGCCTTTGTGGACAGCCTGCTGTCGCAGATGACCCTCGACGAGAAGATAGGCCAGCTCCATCTCCCTGTCGGAGCCGACATCGTCACCGGCGACATCATGAACTCCGACATCGGCGGCGACATCGCCGCCGGCCGCGTCGGCGGCGTGTTCAACATGAAGGGATGCGACAAAATCCGCGAGTACCAGCGCATCGCCGTCGAGGAGAGCCGTCTGGGCATCCCTCTGATTTTCGGCATGGACGTAATCCACGGCTATGAGACCGTGATGCCCATTCCTTTCGCCCTGTCCTGCTCCTGGGACATGGACGCCATCGAGCGCAGCGCGCGCATCGCCGCCCGCGAGGCCTCGGCAGCCGGCATCTGCTGGACATTCAGCCCCATGGTCGACATCAGCCGCGAGCCCCGCTGGGGACGCATGGCCGAAGGCTCGGGCGAGGACCCCTATTTAGGGGCACGCATAGCCGAGGCAATGGTGCGCGGCTATCAGGGCGACAGCATGAAGGCCAATGACGAAATCATGGCCTGTGTCAAGCACTTCGCCCTCTACGGCGCCCCCGAAGGCGGCCGCGACTACAATACCGTCGACATGAGCCGCCAGCGTATGTTCAACGAGTACTTCGAGCCCTACCGCGCCGCAGCGGCAGCGGGAGCCGGCAGCTTCATGACATCGTTCAACACCGTCGACGGCGTGCCCGCCACCGGCAACCGCTGGCTATTCACCGACGTGCTCCGCGACATGTGGGACTTCGACGGCTTCGTTGTCACCGACTACGGCGCCATTCCCGAAATGATGTCGCACGGCATGGGCGGTCCCGAAGACGTTACCGCGCTGGCTCTCAACGCCGGCATTGACATGGACATGGCCGGAATGCTGTACCTCAACGTCCTCCGTCCGCTGGTTGAGCAGGGCCGTGTGTTCGGGCAGCAGATCGACAATGCCGTCCGCCGCATCCTCGAGGCCAAGTACCGCCTCGGCCTCTTCGAAAATCCCTACAAGTACATCGACCCCGCACGCGAGGCTTCCGAAATCTATACTGCCGAGAACCGTGCCGCCGCCCGCGCCATGGCTCCCGAGACCTTCGTCCTGCTCAAGAACGAAGGCAGTCTGCTCCCGCTGGCCAAGAACGGACGCATAGCTCTCGTCGGCCCGCTGGCCGATGCCGGCAGCCACATGCAGGGTATGTGGAGCGTCGCCGCCGACCCGTCGAAGTACCGCAGCCTGCGTCAGGCCTTTGCCGACGCCCTCGAAGGCCGCGCCCCTCTCAGCTACGCCAAGGGCTCCAACCTCTACGCCGACCCCGAGCTGGAAGCCGCCGTCAGCATCGCCAACGGCATCCGCGACCCGCGTTCCGAGGCCGAGCTGCTTGAGGAGGCGCTCGCCGTGGCCGACGGTGCCGACGTCATCGTAGCCGCCCTCGGCGAAGGCATCGAAGGCAGCGGCGAGAGCGCATCGCGTGCCGACCTCACTCTGCCCGACACCCAGATGAGGCTCCTGCAGGCACTCGTGGCTACGGGCAAACCCGTAGTGCTCCTTAACTTTTCCGGCCGTCCCACCGTGATGGTCTACGAGCAGGAGAACGTGCCCGCCATAATGAACGTATGGTTCGGCGGCTCCGAGGCTGCCGACGCTATCGCCGACGTTGTATTCGGCGACGCCGCCCCCTCGGGCAAGCTCACCGCCACCATGCCCCGCAATGTCGGTCAGATACCGCTGTACTACAATCATCTCAACACCGGCCGTCCCCGCTCCGACGGACCCGCCAAGTTCGAGAAGTATCGCAGCAACTACATCGACAGCCCCGTCACACCGCTCTATCCCTTCGGCTACGGCCTGACCTACACCACTTTCGCCTATGGCGACCCCGTGCTCTCCGCACCGGAGATGAATGCCGACGGCAGTGTGACAGTCACTGTGCCCGTCACCAACACCGGCAGCCGCGAGGGCACCGAAATCGTGCAGCTCTACATCCGCGACCTCGCCGCATCGGTGGCCCGTCCCGTCAAGGAACTCAAGCGCTTCGCCCGCGTCACCATTGCCCCCGGGCAGACCGAGAACGTGACATTCACCCTCGGCGCCGACGACCTCAAGTTCTACAATTCCGACCTTGACTTCGTCCTCGAACCCGGCGATTTCGACATCATGACAGGCCCCTCGAGCGCCGACGTGCGCACCGTCCGCCTGACTGTAAGATAAAGGGAGCAGGGGATTATTCCCGAGGAGGTCCGCACATACTCAGCTCCCGCACCCGAGGCTGCGTCGATAATTGAAGTGACCCCAAAAAGTTGGACAGGTTAAACATTATCCTGTTATAGAAAGAGTTCGGTATTGCACCGGACTCTT
>JAIDUY010000133.1 GCA_029059965.1 Muribaculaceae bacterium | reverse complement strand
CCACAGGTTTTTCAATATTATGCGTATCATTATGATGTATGGATGTCCGAAACATCCATACATCATAATGATACGCATAATATTGAAAAACCTGTGGAACCGCCGTGGCCGAAACGCATGGCTGTTCATCGAACTTGTCATCGTCACGGCGCTGTCGTGGTACATATTCGACCCCGTACTCGTCAGTCTGGCTGACGAAACGCAGCCCTTGGGATACGACGCCGACCGACTTGTTAGAGTCAATGTCATCAGTCTGCCCGAGAATGCGTCGGGCTACGACGTCGCCGCCGCCGACAGCACAGCGGGAATGTCCTTCTACCACCGCATCCTCGACCGCCTCGGCAGCCTGCCCGAGGTCGAAAACCGCTCGGTCAACGCCATCGAGACCGGACTCGGCGAGCAGAGCCTCAGCGTCAATTCATTCAGGGCATTGACCGCGGGAGACAGCCTTGTCAACGGCGTGATACAGCTCACATACTGGCACGACACCAACTTCTTCGAGACCTTCGGCATCAGGACGGCGCAGGGCAGTCCCTCGCCCGAGGAACTGTCGCGCCAGCTCTACCGTTCGGGGGTAGTGATAACCAAAGACCTTGCCGAAGTGTACTGGCCGGGTGAGAATGCTGTCGGAAAGCATTTCAAGCGAATCAACAGCGATGGCGACACGGTCAACATGCAGCGCATTGTCGCAGTCGTGGAGCCGGTGCGCTATCACAGCTTCCTGCGCACCGGAGCGATGGCATTCTCACTCGACCCGTGGGCGACTTTCCCTCCCGAGGATTTCACCGTCACACTGAGGCTCAGACCCGGGGCGGACGTCGGCGACTTCTCCCGCAGTCTTGCCGCCGCAGCTCCCGACTATGCCGCGGGCAACTACCGTATTGCCTCGGTGACGCCCTATGAATCGGTCATCGAGTCCACGGCCATGGCTAACGGCGTGCCCTCCGAGCGCTCGCGCCGGATGGCGGCGGGTATGTTCTTCCTTGTCAACCTTATCCTCGGCGTCGTGGGTTCGTTCGTGCTGCAGACCGAACGCCGTGTCGGCGAAATCGGCGTGCACCGCAGTTACGGCGCCACCCGCACGGACATAACGGTGATGATAGTCGGCGAAGCGGTTGTATTGGCACTCGTGTCGGTTGCCGTCGGAACGCTCCTCTATCTCCAGCGGGCGCTTTACAGCGGACTCGACGGCGGATTCGGCAACAACCAAATGTTCTACGACACCGGCTGCTGGCAGTCGGACTTCGGCTCCCATTTTGCCGTAATAACCGTCGCCACGGCACTTTTAGTAGTGGGATGTACCGTCATCGGTTCCCTGATTCCGGCACTGCGTGCCTCGTCTATCCGTCCGGTCGACGCCCTCCGTGCAGAATAATTCCATCATAAAACAATCATATACAATACAATGCAAGCCATTATCCAACTCAAAGACATAGTAAAGACATACCGCACCGCAACCCTCGAAACCACCGCTCTCGACGGTGTAAGCCTCGATGTGAACGAGGGCGAATTTCTCAGCATCATGGGCCCGTCGGGCTGCGGAAAGTCCACACTCCTGAACATCATCGGTCTGCTCGACCGTCCCGACAGCGGAAGCGTGATCATCGAAGGCCGCGACACCGCCGGCCTCGGCGACCGTGATCTCGCACGCCTGCGCAACAGCACTCTCGGGTTCATATTCCAGAGCTTTCACCTCATACCCACGCTCAATGTGCTCGACAACGTGATGATGCCTCTTGCATACCGCAAAGGCTACAAGGGCAACGCCAAGGCCGAGGCTAAGGAAGCACTCGCCAAGGTGGGCCTGCCGCACCGCATGGAGCACTATCCTGCCCAGCTCAGCGGCGGCCAGGCGCAGCGTGTGGCCATTGCGCGTGCCATTATCGGAAAGCCGTGCATAATCCTCGCCGACGAGCCATGCGGCAACCTCGACAGCCATATGAGCGCCGAAATCATGGACATACTGCGCCGCCTCAACAAGGAGGACGGCACGACGATAGTGATGGTGACACACAGCGCCGAGCAGGCCGCGCTGACCGACCGCACAGTTCATTTCTTCGACGGACGTCAGGTGGCAGGATGATGGTGCGCCGATTCATATTTATGCTTGGAATGTTGTTGCTCCCGGCCTTGATGGTGGCCGGGGCAGCGGCAGCGGGGCGGGTCATCACCCTCGACATGGCGATAGCCACGGCACAGACGAACAGCGTCGAGGCCGCAGCCGCCCTCGACGAGCTTCATACAGCACTCTGGCAGCACCGTATCTATCGCGCGGGACTTCTGCCGGAACTGAGCTTCGACGCCACTGTGCCCTCGTACTCGCGGAGCTACAACCGCTGGCAGGCCGAAGACGGTTCGTACCGCTTCGTACGCACAGGCTCGCTCGAGGCATCGGCGGCGCTGACGCTCTCGCAGAGCATATGGCTCACAGGCGGCACTGTCTCGCTGACTTCGCGCCTCGACTATATGCGGCAGCTCGACGGCAGCCACGACAACAGCTTCATGGCACTGCCCGTGGCGCTGACGCTGCGGCAGCCGCTGTTCGCTGCCAACACGGTGAAGTGGAACAGACGCATCGAACCCCTGCGGCTGCGCGAGGCACGTGCACAATACACAGGAGCCTCGGAGCTCGTCGCCGTCGAGGTCGTGGAGCATTATTTCGCTCTTCTGCTTGCGCGCGAGGAGGTATCGTCGGCCGAACAGAATCTCGAGAATGCCGTACGTATGGCCGAGGCTGCGCGCATCAAGCGTGCCATGGGGCAGATAAGCCGAAATGATTCCATGCAGATAGAACTCACCCTTCTGACAGCACAGTCCGAACTGACCGCGGGCAGGAGTTCGGCAAGGGCTACGGCCATGCAGCTTGGCTCGTTCATCGGTCTTGACGATGCCGGGACTCTCGAGGCTGTGGAACCGTCCGTTCCGGTCATTCCCGAAATCAACTATGAGCGTGTGCTCGAGCAGGCTCTTGCCGCCAACGCGCTCACGGTGTCGGTGCGCAGACGTCAGCTTGAGGCCGACTTCGAGGTTGCCCGTGCCCGCGGCGCTCAAAGGGAGGTGACGCTTTTCGCACAGGTGGGTTTCAGCGGTGCCGACGCAGCAATAGGCGAGGCTTACGGACGCCTGCACGACAACAGCATCGTGCAGATAGGCATGAGCATTCCGCTTGTCGACTGGGGCAAAAGGCGCGCTGCCGTCCGCATGGCCGAGAGCCGCAGCGAGCTTGTGCGCAACACCCTTCGCAAGGAAGTCATCGACTTCCGCCTGAATCTGTTCGTCCTTGTCGAGCGCCTCAACAATCAGGCAGGACAGTACCGCCTGGCTTACAGCGCCTGCGACAT